>WRKV01000028.1 GCA_009777915.1 Bacteroidales bacterium
TGCATTGAGTGTAATGCTACCATGTAGCAGCTCTACGCCACAGGTATTGCTCACAGTGTAATGGTGGGTGCCGGGGGTTGTGGGTGTGCCTTTGATAGAGACAGGCCACGCATATTCCCGTTCGCCGAGCGGATTTGAGGCGTCGCCCGAAACCGTGATGCCGGGAGGAGGAGTGAGCATAAAGTTGGTGCGTGTCTCGTCCGTCCACCAAGTGACGATCAAGGTTTTAGCTATTACTGAAGGAAATTCGATAGGGTCGATAGTATCGCCGGGGCAGAGGGTTTGGTGTAAATCGGCTTTAGGACACCATTGGGGAATGGGACAATACGCAAAACTTTTGGTCGCAAAAGTTGCAAGAATGATTAAGATTAGGGTGATTTTTTTCATAGGTATTTTATGATTTATGAGTTATGATTTATGGTTTAGGGCAATAAAAAACGCGGACAAGTTTATCCGCGATTAAGGTTTTAGACGACCCACAAAACAAATAAGAATTGCCCACGTCTCCGTGAGCGCTACTTCTTATTCCTGTTTTGTAAAAATGTCTAAATTTTAATCGCAAGAATAAAGCAAACGCTATATTTTATATGTTTTTCATGCTTTTTAGCACATTATTTTTTCATAGGCGATTTATGGTTTAATTTTTTTGCAAAGTTACAAATAATTTCCGAATTGACCAAATTTTGGTATATTCTTTGATAGCGATTGGAATAAAAATAGGTTTTCAGGCAGTTATACAAAACACAGCGTATAACGGCACCGATTTTATGCCGTTTTCAAAGCCAAAGTTTTTTTGTGAAATACGGATTGAATACGGACTGTTGTATTGTTTTGCAAAAATACCCATGCTTTTACTGCGTGTATTAACGCCACGTTTTACCTCAACAGGGATAACTTCAACACCTTTTTGTAAGACAAAATCTACTTCAGCCGTATTGTCGTTTTTCCAATAAAAAAGCGGAATTTTATTCGCCGTTAACGCTTGTGCAACATAGTTTTCAGTAACTGACCCCATAAAATTATTCTCTTCATTATTTTCGGAAACAAGCCATTCGGCAGGCAGTCCGGACTTGAGTGTAAGCAACCCCACATCGCTCATATAGAGTTTGAAATCCGGAAAGTAGGCGTAAACAGCAATTGGAAGATTGCCCTCGGTAATTTTTTGACACTTCAAAGCTGTCCCCGCAAAATTAAGCCATTCGATACTTTCGCCAAAGATGGTTGCCGTACCGCCTTTTTGCACAATTTTATATTGAAACTTGCGATTTTCCTTGGCTAATTGGGCAGGAACAGAGTTGTAGCAAGCGCGTATTTTCACGCTTGTGGTTGTGTCTGCGTATTTCGACATATCGGCAACATACTCATTAAAAATGTTGTTTTGAATAATTTGTGCATCTAAAAAACTTTCGGTTTCAACGAACTTCTTCACAACTGCGGGCATTCCTCCAATCACCAAGTATTTTTTGTACAATTCCAACGCCGTTTTATGCACTGCGGTATTCATCGCCTCATTGCTCTCGAAATGATGCCTTATTTCCTCTGCCAATCCATCGTAACCCAACGCCCAAAGAAACTCCTCAAAATCCAGCGGAAACATATAGAGTTCATCAACTTTCCCAACAGGGAACGAATACTTCTCACGACCAACAGCCACTCCGAGCAACGACCCCGCAGCCGCAACATGGTATTCGGGGGCTTGTTCGCAGAAATATTTTAATGCAGTTAAAGCCCTTTCGCAAGCCTGAATTTCGTCAAAAAAAATCAGCGTTTTATCGGGGGTTATGTTCTGTTTTTTGGTCAATTCCAAATGCTGGATAATCCTTTTCGGCGAAAGATCTCCATCAAGGATGTCGTGTAAGGTCGTTTCCAGCTCCATGTTGAGATATACAACGTTGTCAAAATGTTCCTTGGCAAAATGTTCTAAGGCATAGGTTTTGCCCACCTGCCGTGCACCGTTTAATATCAACGGTTTGCGGTCTTTTTGGTTTTTCCAGGCTAATAACTCAGCACTAATTTTTCTTTGCATGGTGTTTATTTTTTTAGTGATATTGACTTTTATCTATGGAAAAATCGATTTTTTCTGACTTTTTCATAGATAAAAGTCGAGTGCAAAGATACAACATTCTTTTGAGTTTTGCAAATTTTTCGCAAAGATATAAAAATAATACAAACTAAAATTGAAAATAAATAAACGGCTGTAAGTCGGCAGATTTAACTTGATAGAGGAATAATACCACGCAAATAACCAAAACAACTTTCAGCACGATGGGGATTTTATGGAACGCAGCTCGATAATTTTCTTTGATGGTTTCGGGTAACCAATGCATCACAAAGCCGAATAAAATCAAGGAAAATACAACAGCATAATTCGAAATGACCGTAAAAATATCTACTTCAAACATTTTATAAGTCATTTGTGAAAGCATCAATTCAACGGTTTGCATCGAATCTGCACGGAAAAATAACCATGCAAAACATACAAAATTAAACGTGATGAATATCGAAATAATGGTTTTAATCGGTTGTTTTTTCTGCGGATTTTTGTTGGGTAAATAGGTCGTCCAAACTTTGTGAACAGCGAGGGCAAGTCCGTGTAATCCGCCCCAAATCACGAATTTCGTGGCTGCTCCATGCCACAAACCACCTAACAACATCGTGAGCATTAACGCTAAAAACATCACAATTTTTCCGTTTCTATTTCCGCCTAATGGAATGTATAAATAATCTCTTAACCACGACGAAAGTGAGATATGCCAACGTCTCCAGAAGTCAGAAATAGTTTTGGCTTTGTAAGGTGAGCGAAAATTTATAGGTAGTTGAAATCCTAAAATCAATGCTGTTCCAATAGCAATATCGGTATATCCGGAAAAGTCACAGTAAATCTGAATCGCATAACCATAAACTGCCATCAAATTCTCAAAACCCGTGTACAGCAAGGGATTCTCAAAAATTCTATCCACAAAATTTATCGAAATATAATCTGCTATCAACATTTTTTTTACCAATCCGCTCACAATAAAAAACATTGCAAACGAAAATTCTCGTGCCGAAAGTTGATAATTTCTGTACAGTTGTGGAACAAATTCGGCAGCCCGAATGATAGGTCCTGCAACCAATGGCGGAAAAAACGTTACATAAAATCCAAAGTCGATAATACTACGAATCGGTTTCACTTTTTTTCGATACACATCTATCACATAACTTATCGTTTGAAACGTATAAAACGAAACTCCAACAGGTAAAATAATCGTCCAAATATCGAGATTAGAACCTGTAAGCTGATTCGCCCAAAGCGACAAATAGTCGACAGTTACGAAGTTTGTACTAAAAATTTGATTAAAGATATCCGTAAAAAAATACGAGTACTTAAAATACGACAAAACAAGCAAATTCACAGCCAGAGAGGAAATCAGAAAGAATTTCCGTTTCCATTTCTTTTCAAAATAATCAATGGCAATTCCAAACGAATAATCTGTAATCGTTGAAAACAGTAGTAAAATAAAGAAAAATCCTGCCGATTTGTAATAAAAAAACAAACTCGCTACAAACAAAAACGCATTGCGTAATTTTTTCTTTTTGAAAATAATCGCAAAAATTCCCAACACCACTGTAAAGAATATCCAAAATTTGGTATTCGTGAACAGGAATGGGTCTGTGGCGAGATATGTTAGAAATTCGTTCATCGAATCGTATTCAAATAATTTTGTATGAGGGCATCAAACAGCAAATCTGCTTGAAGTTCGTAGCCTTTTTTGATGAAATGAAGTTTATCCTCAGCCGTTAAATTTGCTTTATGCCAATCGTTTATCGAGCCTTTTCCACCCATGATTTCAAAGAAATCCCAAACGGCACAATCGTTGTTTTTTGCAACATTGTAAATAATGTCAACCATTTGTTGAAATTCTTTGATCGGCTGTGTTTTTCTTTTCTTTGCATCACCCGGAATGGTCAATAAAATCGGCACATTCGGCAATATCGAACGAATACGGCGAATCAAGATATTGTAGTCGGATTCAAATTCAAAGGCTCTAAAATCTGTGTAAACATCATTGATACCATACGATAAAATTATCAACGAAGGATTCATCACTGCAAGTTGTTTGGTCAACGTGTTTGATTTCAGCAAAGAGTTGACACTTGCACCATTCACGCCAAGTGCACTGTACGTTGAACCTGCATTTCCGGTTTCCAAACTGATGCCGGAAATCGAAATTTCTTGTGTTTTAGTTTCATCAAATTCAAAAACAATCGACAAACTGTCCATCGGTTCTTTCAGCAAAAATAAGGTATAGCCAAACGATTCATTGGTGATTTGATGCAATACATTATCGCTTTCATTCAGCAGAATTTTTGGAACATTTTCACCGATAGAATGGAATACACGAATACGAGTAAACGGACTTGTTGTATAGTTCGTTCGTGGTTGTGAAATTTTCAACGATGCATTTGTATCGCTTGTAGATATTGACATTCCGGTCAATCCTAAATCCGAATTTTGCGGGGTTGATGAAAGTGAATTGCGAAGGTTTGTCCATTCTCCGGAATAATCCACCATATAGCTGTGCGGATTATTCGTTTTTGCAACATTGAACGGAAAAATCAAACCTCTATCGCCTTCCGTCCAATTGGTATTTTCGCCTCGCAAAAGTTGTCGCATTCGATTGGGTAAATGATCCGCCTGAATGTGAGAATCGCCAAAATGCAGGATATTCAAGTGTTCTGTGCCGTGAAGTTGTAATTTCAAAAGTTTTTCATAGAAAAAATCAAATCGTTCGGAAGAAGTGCCCAAATACTGAATCTTGTTTTTTTCGCATTGCAAAAACGGATAATCCATTTGGTGTTGTTCGCAAGTTTGTGAAAACATAAATTGCGTAAAAACCGCAAAAACACAAGACATTCCGATATGTTTGATTCTAATCATTCCGTCCTGATAATTTTTGTTCGAGAGCTTTTTCTTTTTGTTGTCTCAAAAAATTCAGATACTCGATCATCAGCGATTTGTAAAACATCTCCCCTACTCGCTGTGCACCTTTCGCCGAAAAATGCGTATAATCTTTTCCGGCTAAAGATGGTCGTTGATTAACCCAATCCACGATTGAATTTTCTCCGCCCATCGCTTCATACAAATCCCAAAACACGCATCCCGTGCGGAGTGCAGCGTTTTTTTGTGCATCTCTAACTAACGGCACATTCGGATTCGTTCGATACGTTGCACCATCTTTGAACGCTCGGTCAGAAACACCGATAACAATCAACTGAACATCCGGCATCAAGTCTTTGAAAAAAGTTAATTCCCGAACCAATGCATTTTCCATAGCCCTTGAATTTACTACATGTCTGGGATCATTTGCAACGGAATTAACACCGAATTGAAACAATACTAATTTCGTGTTCAACAGTTGAAAACTTTCTTGAAGTAAAGCCGCTTTATGTCTTGTAAAAATATAACCTGCTGCACCGCGAATGGGTAAATTATCAACCGTAATTCCGTATTTTGAATCCAACGAAATGCCGAACAGTTGCGTATTTTGAGCATTTCTAAAAATCATTTCGACATTTCTTTGCGACGTATCAAATGGAAAATTTATCCATGAAAAATGTTCTCCGACACGTTGATTTTGGACGTTGTAATTTATTTTCGAACGGTCTAAAACCTCGATATTATCAACGGTTTGCGTGTTTAATGTCAAAACATTAATATCTGAAAAATAACTTGCTTCGGGATACAACACGTATGGTGAAACTCGCAATTTTATGGTTGCTGCATCTCTCGAAATGCCCTGTAAGTAGCCCATCCAAGCACTCAACGAATTATTCAAAGATTGATCTGTGATAAATTTTCGTTGCCAATTCATGGATTTATCAACGACATACGATGAAACATTGACCGGACTAAACAGCGGAACGGCTCCCATACCAAAGCCTCCAAAGGATCGTTGCAAATAACTTCGAATCGTTGATGAAATTCTATCGCCCTCAATTTGCGAATCGCCATAATGTAAAACTCGAATCAAATCCGATGTATCATTCATCTCGGATAAATGTTCGAAAAACAAGGCTAACGGATGAGACGCATTCGTATCAACATAATCAAACGGAAAGTACGTTAAATCCAGCAATTCCGGATAAGCAAGCACAGAAGAATCTATCGCTAAAAATGCCATTTTTTCCTCTTCGGTCATCACGAAAATTTTCGAAGATGTACGTTCCGAAAATGTGTAAACACGATTAAAATCCGGAATTTTAAGTTGGAAATTTTCATTGAATTGATATGTTTTTCCTCCGAAAAAAAACATAATCACTACTATGGAAAGCAGTATTGACGAGAAGAACAAAAAAATCTTATACGGTTTCACAATTTAATTCACTCTGATTTTTAGCGTTTGACCCGGATAGATTTTATTTCCATTATCCCGCAAACCGTTCATGTTAATAATGTCTTGGATACTTGACCCCGGATGCTTGCGTTGTATGGAGAACAACGTTTCGCCTCTTTGCACACTGTGATGCACAATTTTTCCGGTTGTTGCGGCTCTATTTCTCGATGGCACCACCGTCACATTACTCGATTGCATATTTCCGGTTGCCGATCGGAGTGGTACGTTGGATTGCGTTCTTTGAGCCGCTTGTTGATTGGGCGTTATCGGTGTTGGTTGTGTAGGTACTGTTCTTGCAGATGTTGTGGCGGTATTCGTCGGTCTTGTTTGTGCTTGATTTTGACCGGTTGGCGTTCGAGGCAAAACTGTGGTTGGAGTCGACGTTTCTGTTGTTGCCGGCGTGGTTGTTGCCCTTTGTTGTTGTGTCGTAGATGTCGATGTGGTTGCAGGTCTGTTTTGCGTTGTCGTAGTGGTGGCGGGTCTTGCAGGCTGTTGCGTTTGGGTTTGTTGTGCCGGAGGAGGGTTGGCAGCTGCAACCGCTGCGGCTCTTTCTCTTTCGGCATTTTGCACTGCAACAACTTCCGTCATATCACGCAAATTGGTTCTGTTGGTGTAAATCGTAAGGTTTTGATTGACCCTCAAAAAATCCGATTGTAAATTATTCCATTCTTTCAATTGAGGCACCGTAACGCCGAATCTGACTGCAATCAAACTCAACGCGTCTCCACGTTTCACGCGGTAAGTAACTCTGGAAAGTTGTCCACGTGTCGACTGCTCTCCGGTGGCGGTCAATGCAGGTTGTTGCGTCTCCTGTTCGGAAAGCGGAGCCATAAAAATTGTATCGCTGTATTCAATAAATTTAAGAATAAAATTCGCCGGAAGCCTTAGTACAAAAGGATTTTCTTCACTTGCAGGAACAACATCTTTCAGATATTGCGGATTATGATCACGAATGGTTTGCATCGGAGTTCCTGTAAATTGTGCAATCTGGTCAAAGTGTAAGCGTTGATGAATCACTACAGAATCCATGATTTCGGGCCAATCCGTTTCAGAAAGTGTGATCCCATGTTCACGATAATACGTGAAAGCGTACGTTGCACCAATAAATCCCGGAACATAATTTCTGGTTTCTCTTGGCAGAAATTGGTAAATTTCCCAAAAATCACGTTTCCCTCTCGCTCGTGTAATGGCTCTTCTCACGGTACCCGGTCCACTATTGTAAGCCGCGAGTGCCAACGTCCAACAGTCAAATTGACTGTGCAACGATTTGAGATAAAGCACCGCAGCTTCGGTTGATTTTTCGGGGTCAAAACGTTCGTCCAATTCGGGTGTTACTCTCAATCCGAACATTCGTCCGGTGCGGTACATAAACTGCCAAGGTCCACTCGCACCTGCCCTTGAAACAGCACGCGGATTTAACGCAGATTCAATAACTGCCAAGTATTTCAACTCATCGGGCATGCCGTGTTTTTCCAATTCTTTTTCAAACATCGGAAAATAATATCTCGACAACATCAGCATCGCTCGCATTTGATTGCGACGACGCACAATGTAGGATTCGATATACGCACGAACTCTCGGATTGTAAGGCAAATCCATGAGTGTATGGATTTGATTCAGTCGTTCCTGAAAAACCGAATCTTCTGCTCCTGCCGTAATCGGTTCGTAAGGCATTTCTTCCTCTACGATTTCGGTAACATCAAAGCCTCTAACAAAAAATCGCAAATATCGAGTTAAGAAACTTTCTTGTGCTGTCGGCATCACGATCTCTGAAGGTGTTGTCAATGCGGGTGTTTCCTGAACAACAACTTCCTCTTGCTCGGTCGTGCTTTGAGCAAATCCTAACGACGAAATTATCGACAAAATAAAAGCAATAATTGTTTTTCGTATGATTGTATTACTATTCACAACCTGCAAAGATACAAAAAAAAATTGAATTGTCAAATTTTTTTCGTATCTTTGTCAAATGAAACGCATTTTTTTCATAAAAATAGTACTTTTGTGCTTGATTTTGCCGAAGTTACAAGCAGAGTCGTTTCATTTTGAGAAAAGATTCGATATTGTGGTCAACGATTCGCTCGGAAATCCCATCAAACAGCCGTGGATTGGAGGTTTGAATGCAACCATTATGGGCGAAATTGATTTGGATTTCGATGGAAAAAATGATTTGGTTGTTTACGACCAACACGCCGAAAAAATCTTTACGTTTTTGAATCATGGAGAAAATGGAATCATTGATTATCGCTACGCCCCTCAATACGAAAAAATTTTTCCGAAAATCGAACCTGTTATGAATAAATTGATGTGGTTTCAACTCGTCGATTTCAATGGAGACGGATTGCCGGATTTACTTGTGTCGAATGGAAATAGCGGCATTACCATCTACAAAAATGTGAGTCAAAATCCGATTGTAAAATTTGAAATTTATATCGAAAATGTACGATACGAAACTGAAAATTTCTTGTATCCTCTGCTGTTTTCATCGCTTGCTCTGCCCCATTTTGTGGACATTGACCATGATGGCGATTTAGATTTATTAGTTTTTGGAGGAATGAACGGAACTTCGCTGTATTACTACAAAAATCGCAGTGTTGAGAATCATGGCGGACGTAAAGATACTTTTGATTTTATTTTTGCCGATGGTATGTGGGGGTGTTTTCGAGAAGGTGATGTTTCGAATGAAATTATCTTAAATACATGTGAATTTTCAGGAACACCAAATTTTGCATATTCACAATCCCCAAACCCAAATTTTTCGATTTCCAAACACGGCGAAGGCTCTACAATTTTTGCCATTGATCTCGACGACGATGGGCTGTATGACTTGCTACTTGCGGATGGTGGCTATCCGAACATAACTGCATTATTCAACGGAGGATCGCAAGAAAAAGCAAAAATCACGCATTTTGACACCAATTTTCCGAGACAAAATGTCCCTGTTTTTTTGCCGAATACACCTGCGGTTTCTTTAATTGATGTCGATAATTGCGGAACCAAAGAATTGATTTTTTCACCGTTCAATGCCGGAGATTTTTTGACAGAAAGTTATGTCTCGAATTGGGTTTACAAAAAATGTGTTTCGACAGGCGATTTTCACCTTCAATCCAAACGTTTTTTGCAAGATGAAATGTTGGATTTTGGAATGGGTAGCGTTCCGACAATTGTAGATATTGATGGCGATGGTTTGTTAGATATTGTCGTTGGAAATTACGGAAAAATTGATTCTACATGGCAAGACGGAAATGTTTGGAAATCTCGATTTGTAGCGGATTTGACGATTTTGAAAAACATCGGAACCGTAACAGATCCGAAGTTTCAAATTTACCCCATAAATTTATTTCCGCCACTTGATTTTGCAGGTGCCGTTCCAACATTTGGAGATATTGATAATGACGGAAAATTAGACTTGTTGATTGGCACGGAACATGGCGAAATTCGATGGTATAAACAGCAAGAAAATGTATTTAATTTTGTGTTGGAAAGCGAAAATATCTTAGAAGGAAAAACAGATCAGAAATTTTTAGCTCCTCAACTTTTCGATCTCGATGGAGATGGACTTTTGGACTTAATTGTCGGAAATCAATGGGCTTTGTGGTGGGATCCGGTTCACTTGCGAAATTATTCCAAAGGAGGTATAACTTATCTAAAAAATACAGGAACTCGTGAAAACCCTGAATTTACAATAGTTACAGACAGTTTAGGGCGTGTTGATGTGACCAATCGCGAATGGTCAAATTACGGATACAGCAAACCCTATTTTTTCAGAGATTCCGACGGAAAGACACATCTGTTTTGCGGAAACGAAGATGGAAAAATTTTGCATTACGTGGATATTGATGAAAATTTATTCGATGGAGGTGAATTTCGCAGATTGAATGACGTCGAATTTTTGTTAAACAATCACGTGCAAACATTGTCCGAAGGTGCGTTCACTGCCGTTGCTATAGCGGATTTCAACGGAGATGGTATTTTGGATATGGTCGTTGGAAATCATCGTGGAGGGTTAACGATCTTTTTCGGAATTCCGGAAATTCCGACGAAAAATAATGATCGGTCGGTCGATACGGATCATGATCAGTCTCTACGAATATTCCCCAATCCGGTTCAAGATTTTTTATTCATTCAATCCGAAACCGATGAAAAAATACAGGTTGAAATTTTGGATTTGCACGGTCGGATTGTTCGTCCGTTGCAGGTTGTTCGAAATGGTCAAAGTGTTGATGTGAGTGAGTTTTCGGCGGGAGTTTATTTATTAAAGAGTGGAAATCAAGTCAGGAAGTTTGTGAAAAATTAGCAAAAATTTGGCTAATTCAAAAAAAAATTGTATCTTTGTGCTCGCAAAAATGCGATTAGTCGGGTAAGAAACATTTTTTTTTCGAGTGAGAGCATTTTGGACGAAGTTAAAAATTGATTGCGAGGTAGCTCAGTTGGTTAGAGCGTCGGATTCATAACCCGGAGGTCACGAGTTCAATTCTCGTTCTCGCAACAAAATCCCCTAAACATCCCGAAAACACAGGCAAAAGCAAAGATTCGAGGTGTTTAGCCGGCACAAAAAGGGCGAAATTATGCGAGTTAGCAGAGGCATTTACACCATTCCACAAACCAGTCAATATATTGGAAAAGTAACTCCATCATTAGACAGCATAATCAAAGCCATTATGAAAAAAGACAACGCTAACATTGTTCCGACAGGCTCGTTTGCTAAAAATATGCTTGGACTTTCAACGCAATTGCCATTAAAAATTGTATATTTGACCGAAGGACGACCACGAAAACTAAAGATTGGAAACAGTACGGTTATTCTCAAAAACACATCTACTAAAAACACCGCAATCAAAGGTAAATTGAGTGCATTGGCGGTTCAAGCGTTAAAATCCATCGGAAAAAACAACGTAACAGATGAGCAAATAGAAAGAATTGTTAGCATTCTCAAAAATGAAAATCGAAAACATTTGGAACACGATATAAAATTCAGCCCTGTGTGAATTAAACAAATCTTGCGTAAAGCATTGTTCCTGTCGTTGCAGTTTTATATTTAAGCTCTCTCTTGCTCTGAAAAGAAAAACGAAAAAACAACATAACTTAAAAATTTCCCAACAACCGATAATAACAAATTATGGATACAAAAAAAGCTTTAGCTTTAAAAATTGATTTATTAATAAATGGTGTCGCCCTTAACGGACGATTTGATATAGGGTCAAGGGCTTTTCTTAACAGCATTTCAGAAGGAATTCACTTTGTTATTTTTGACGATATATACATTACTGCTTCTATCAATAATGAGAGCCCGTATACTTTATGTAAAAATGAAACCGACAATGATATATTTCTATTAGGCAAAGGTATATCACCCTTGAAAGCAGAACTTATTCCTGAAAGTAAGTATTTTGGTGTAAAATCTTCTGATGGGACTATGATGGAAAATATCGGTACTTTTCAAACCGATAGAGTGCGTATTTCCGCGTATAAAGGCTGTAATTTTACAATGAATAATGAAGGTTGTAAGTTTTGTGAAGTGTCACATATAAAAACTCAACATAAAAATAGATTGGAGCATATATCAGAGTTAATGAAATATATTGAACAGCATGAAGATCGTGTAAAGCATTATCTTATTTCCGGAGGTACACCACCAGATTATGGATGGAAACATTTTATTGATGTATGTGAAGTCGTCAGCAAAAATACATCAAAGCCCATATATGCGATGATTTCTCCTCCACCGGATTTGAATGTAATTAACCAAATTGTAGGCGTTGGCGTACAAGATTTATCTATTAATATTGAATTGTTTAATACAGAATTATCGAGAAGAATAATGGCAGGTAAAAATAGAATAGGAATTAAACGATATTTTGAAACGTTGGAGTATGCGGTAAAACTACTCGGAAACAAAGGGAGTGTAAAAAGCATATTGATTGTCGGAATAGAAAATTACAACGATACTTTGAACGGGGTTGAGGAACTTGCAAAGAGAGGTGTTATGCCTATTTTGTCTATTTTTAAACCAATCAAAGGAACCCCTTTGGAAAATTTTCATCATCCAAAAACAGATGATTTAATTACCATTTGGGAATCAGCACAACGCATTTGTGAAAAGTATTCTCTAACATTAGGACCTCTTTGTAAATGTTGTCAGAATAATACCTTGACCATCCCTATTAGTGATAAGTATTTCAAATATGAGTGAGGCAATTAAAAATATATTGGACAATACATTGTTTTTGGCAAAAACACTTGATTTTTTTGATGGATTTAAAACACCAGGAAAAGACTACAAAATTATAGCTTGCCAAGCATCTGAAGAATTAGCAGAAAAATATCCCGATATTTACATTGATGAAATCGCACAAGGAAAAAGAACTTATACTACTTCGATAAGATTTTTGGATATTATGCAAAATTCCCAAGAGTTCAAAAAAAACGTTAACTGTAAATATATTTGGACATATCAAGCATATCCATGGACCAACGATTTAAGGTATTCAGGCAAAACTATTTTTTGCATTGATTATTATTTGTACTTAAAACTTCAGAATAAGTTATCTCAAAAAAAGTTGTTAATTGAACATTCGGCTTTATTGGACGAAGGTGTTCATAAGTTGAGCTCAAATCTTCAGAATACTTCAATGCTCCTAAAAACAAAGGTTTTTCCAAAACAAAAAATAGAATACGATGTTCTAAGAAAAGAATACAAAAACACTTTTGTAGTGTGTGCGTCAAATTCGAATGGAGGCGAAGGTGTTTTTAAAATATCTACTAAAAGCGAATATGTTGATGCTCTGAAAAGTATTGACACTCCGGTAATACGGACAGAAAAGTATTTAGAAAATGGTATTCCGTTAAATCAAATTGGTTTTATTTTAAACAACGGAACAATTATCAAATACAAGCCATCAATCCAAATTATAAGAGATATTCACCATGCTAATAGAATGGAGTATGCAGGATGTGATTTTTCTTGTGATAATTATTTGAAAAATTCTTTTGAAAAATTAACAAATATAACCGAACTAACACATAGTATTGGCAAAATACTTTTTATAATGGGCTATAGAGGTACTTTTGGATGCGACTATCTGATAGCTGATGAGGGCATACATTTCATAGAACTCAACCCAAGATACCAAGCCTCTACATTAATTCCAAATCTACATCTTGGAAACCACCAATGGCAGGCACCGCATGTTTTGCATATACTAGGGTTTACAAGTATTCCTATCGAATATTCGACAGAAATACGCAGATACGCAGAAAATAGTATCTATATTGATTTCATTCAAAATAAAAAACCTGTGGGATTTCTTAATATCTATGATGAGAAAATCGATAAAATAAAAAAACCTTGTAAATCAATAAAGATTGATGAGGGGATCAGCAAAGGCTATGTATTGTTTAATAACTCCATTATAAGCAACCCAAATTACCCTGCCGAAATAGATTTAACTGAATTTAAAATACTTAATTTTTAGTAATCCGTTTTTGAGTTTCTGTTGTTTCGAGCAGCGTTAATTTATCTTTTGTCATTTCGATGAACCGAATTGTCTTCATATCTTCCTCTATCTCTTCCGTAGCATTGTTTTGCTTTATGTCTCCTGTAACGGGATTTTTGCTGGCATACTCTCTTAATCTAGAAATCACCGTTGCTATTTTTTCTAAGATACTATTGAATGTATTGTTTGTTATTTTTTTATCTCCTAAAAAAGGAATAATTGAAGCTAATTCTTTAATTAACTCTGCGTAAGATTTAATTCCATCAGCTGGGGCAAACATGAAACTTATTTTGCCATCAATTACCTGAAAACGACAACCTAATATTGATGCGGCTATAAGAATTTTGTCAATACTGAATAATGATTCAAAAATAGCATCAATTGACCCTTCGTGCATTGAGACAAGTTTAAAATCGTTGTCTTTTTCGGCTGCCACAGCCATAAACTGTTTGCAAATTTCATAAAAATTATTTCTGTCATTTTCGTTTTGCCATAAAGCAGTTTCATTGTGAAATGTAATTTTATAAACGTTGCTTACAATCCTGTTTCCTACGATGTGAAAGTAATGATTTATTTGAGATACTATCAAAAAATCAGAATAGTCATTTTGACGGGTCAAGCTCTCATTTTTATAAATATCAAATAATAGTTTTAGTAAAACATACTCTCTAATGTTAAGAAAGTACATTGCCTTGAGCGAATAGAGAATATCATCCAAATTAATTTTTTTGCCCTCTTCGTTTAATTCTTTATAGGCTGTGTCTATCGCTTGGTGTAAGAATATTCCTTCTCTTGAAACTGGATAGCCTCTGACAGAGTTGTTGTGAATAGACAATTGCAGAGCATTACTGTTAGATAAATGATATTTTTCGGATATTTTTTCTTGTTCTTTTGCCCATAAGTAATTTATAATATTTATGAATTCGAAAAGCTTTCCTGCAGAAATAAAGTTACCATAGATTTCCCCCAACTTTTTCCATAATACAGACAATTTATCAATTCTAAAATCACCGAAATGCAATTCAAAAACATCACAATCTTCCAATGTTTGGAGAATGCCAATCCCTCCAAGTGCTTTTTCAAGACTTGAAGTGTATTTTTTAACTTTGCAGTTTTCAACGATTATTCCTCTGCATGCTGAATTTTTCAAATCAAGACAATCAATGATACACTCTTTTAGATATGCATTTTCAAAAGAAGCGTGTTTTATCGACAGTTTGTTGAATACAGCACTCTCAAATATAGAATGTCTAAAACCACAACCTTCAAAATTCAAATTTGAAAGAATTGTGCGATTCGAATGACTGCTTTTAAATTTGGTTTGAGCCATTCCTGCACCCTTAAATGTTTCTTTGTTAGGCAAATCTTTATCTCGAATAATTGCTGTTCCAACAAAGGTTGCACTGTGAAAATTTGCATTTTTAAATGAGCAATTAAGAAATAAACAATCTATAAATGTTGAATCACTCGCATCAATACGATCAAAGTCACATTCAATAAAATACTGAGAGACAAAAGTACATTTTCTTATTGCCATATCACTACCATCACATTTAGTATAACTCGTTGGAGTTGAAAATTCAGTCCAAGAGAAGAATCGGTGTTTTAGCTTCTCATTGCTAATGTGTCCAGTAATTCCACCGGGAGTCCATAGATAGTCGCCTATCTGCATTGTTTTTGTATCCATAATTTGTTATTATCGGTTGTTGGGATTTGCTTTTGGGGGTTAAACCGGCTCGGTTGGTACAGGTAAATTCTCTTGGTACATCAGTTTTTATTCATTCGATCCTGTCATCGAAAGCCCACCCTGTATTTTTCTCGATTTTTTTCAACAATTTCAAAAAAAATCTATTTTTGTCTATATTTTTTACAGACAAAAGGGCTAATTTTGCACCCCCAATTAATTCCTGTCTGAACCATGATTTTTACAAGATTTTCAAGATGACCAAGATTAGATTTGGTTACAAAAACAATCTAATTGCCACAAAACAATCATGTTATCACAAAAAAAATCCAGGTAATCCTGTAAATCTTACGAAAATCCCGGTTCAGACAATTACAAACAAAAACCAAAACAATGAAAAAAATCATCGCGTGCATCGCCCTAATCGCGGCGTTAAGTGCAAAAGCCCAAACCTACCCCATCACCATCCCCACAGAAAACATCTCTGAAACGGTGGTAAGGGGCAACCCAACCATCGTCAAGACGAACGACACCGTCCTGACAATCAGCAATGTAACACCAAGCGACCCCGCCACAGTTACATTCACGTTCCCAATCGCAAGCCTACCCGCTACTACGGCAGTGGGAGGTGCTATCGCCGTGCTGCCGGTGCTGGGCACAGGTGCGGCACAGACTGCTCTGGTGGGCAATCTTGAGTATTCGACCAACGGCGTGGACTTCCACCCCTCCGTCAGAATGATGCTCAAACAAACCACCTCAACCGGCTATGCATTCGGCTATAATATAGCCTATTCCATTCCGCAAACGGCTACGGTCGTGAGGTTTACCTACATCTCCGAATACGGCAACACAATCCGTTTTCGGATCGACGAATACCTGTCTATGTATCTGCCTAAGAAGGAGTTGTGGTACAACTTCGGCGATATGGCAGGCGAGTTCGGCTTTATCAACAAGCATTACAACCAAGAGGGTGAGAGCAATATCCATTTCTTTGAAACGGGTGGCTTGAGCGAAAATTTTGCTGCACGGAAAATCGCTACATTTGATGCAAACGAGGTCGTTTATTCTTTCACCGGCTATGAGCCCGTTACGCAAGTCGAAGACCTCAACCGCACAGGACATTTGGATATTGCGATAGGCAACAGCGTACTCAAAGCCCAACCCGATGGAGGTTACACCCTAATCCCGCAGGGTGCGATTATCCCCAATTTAGACATCAACAGAGATGGTCGCTTGGATTATCTCTATGCCGACAACGACCGACAAATGATTGCCTACCAGCAACCTAACGGCAGGTTCAGCGATGCATTTATCGACAGAATGAGTTTCGACGAATACAACAAAACCGAAATCATCGAGGAAGACGAGTGGGTGTATTCCGTCAATCCTAACAACCTTATACAAGGTAAGAGCCTGCCACCCAATACGATGTTCCCCATTCGAGGGGGTGTTTTGGAAAGTACGCACACGGCTGCACCAACGACTGCAACGCAGTTTGCCACAGCCTTTGCCGACCTCAACAAAGACGGCATTCCCGATATGCTCTCGCCCGAGCGGGGGATGGTATATTATGGTATAGGCAACAACACCTTTGTCTATTCAGCCCTCGATGGAAATGTGATTGTCAAGGATTTGAACGGCGACGGCATTTCGGATTACATCGTGTATGGGGGGTCGAACAATGCCATCACGGTTTACGTGTATCAGGGCGAGGGGCAGTTTAGACAACCGCAGGAGTTGATGCGAAACCTCGCCCCCGATGCCGAAATTTATTTCTACGATTTTGACAAAGACGGCGATGTGGATATCCTCATCACATTCAGTTCCTACCGCAACAGCGGAACGGCTTACACCCTCTTTGCCCGAAACAACGGCAACGGCGTGTTTGATACGGAAAGCGATGGTTTGCTGAACATTATGACGGGCGACTACAAATTCGTTGCCTGCGCCGACATAGACAACGATGGATTTTTCGACCTGTTTTACGTTAAATATACGGATACACTTGTGCAGGGTAGCACTCGTTACGGTATAGCCGATATTCAAGTGCAACGAGGCAAAGCCGGCTTGCAGTTTGAGAATGCCGAAACCTTGTTTTCCTTGCCTTATGTTATTAGTACACCCGCAAACTACGAGGCGTGGAAACTGAACATTGCCGACATCGACCGTGACGGCAAATACGAAATTTGGGTTGAGGAGGGTTTTCGAGCAACCGGTTTTTCGGGTAGAGAGCAAATTACCACAGGTCATCTCTACCAATACGATAACGCCAAACCCAACACCCGCCCCGAAACACCCGCTGCCCCAAGTGTGCTCTACAGTGCAGGCGCAGGAAGTTTGGATATCCATTGGCTATTGGGCGAGGATGCCGAACATTCGGCGGTGGATCTGACCTATGCCCTGCGCATTGGCACGGCTCCGGGTTTGGATGATGTGTTTTTCTCTCACGCTTTCGCGGATGGGACACGCAAAAACTTCCGACCGGGAAATATGGGTAGCGAACTCTCACACGCACTCGACGTGCGCACGTGGAAACCCGGAACATACTACGTTTCGGTGCAAACCATAGACCCGATGTTTGCAGGCTCGGAATTTTCAGACTACACCACGTTTGAACACACCTACCTGCCCAACCAATTCGCCATAGCCCGCACCAATCAAGGCACGGTGACGGCATTCGACACGCTCGAAGTGAACTACAACCAATTCCCCGACGCAGACCTCGTTTACCATTGGGATTTCGCAGGAGCGGAAGTCATCGACAGCACCCTCGGACAATTCCTGCTACGCTGGGCTGAACCGGGTTTCAAGACCATTTCCCTGTTCATCACAACAGACGAAGAAACCTCTAACCGCTTTGAGGCAAGCCTCTACGTGCTGCCCAACAAACTCTCTGCCGAAACCACCACAGGCATCAGCAACAACCGAGTGGCTCTGCGCTATCCCTTGGCTGACCATAATATGGACGGTGCATTGGACGTGGCTTTCACAGAGGGAACGGCAGGAACACGCGGACTGTGGCTGAACAACGGCAGCGGACAATTCACACAGCAAAGCGCAGTGTGGAACCCCACGCTTAATCCCACCAACGTGCAATGGTTAGACATCGACAACAACGGACGCTTGGATATGTTCTACCGACAAGACAACGAAAGTCGCTATCTGAGGCATAGCCACACCGCCGTCGTCGGTGGCTTTGGAAACACGTTTCAATCGTTAGAGACCTATCGCTTTATGCAAGGCACTGACGTGCGAACATGGACACAAGCCGTATTCAACCAAAACACAAGTTTTTTGACCGACTTTACCAACAACGGCAAGTTCGATGTGGTACACGGGCATAACAATACCGGCGACCCCTATTACGGAACAGGCTGGTATTATTTCAACGATGGCACGACCAACCTGCAAGGCGTGCAAACGTTTAACGCCTATTCCCGCCAATGGATTGATTTCAACAAAGACGGCTTTACGGATTTTGTAGGTGTGGAGCGTGTGATGAGAAACAATCAAGAGTTTCACGATTTGCGTTTCTACGAAAACACAGGCACAGGTGCTACTGTTGACGGCTTTGCTACGCCCGAGCCTTTCCGCCGACTGCCCCGCCCGATACGGCAGAACATACCGTTCAACTACAGCAACAACCAATGGACGATGCAAGATATGAACGCCGACGGTTTTCACGACCTTGTGTATTTGAGCGGTGTGAACCAGATGACAGGCACAGCAGACGGTATCGTTATCGAATACAACAACCAAAACCAAAACTTTGGCGCACCGCAGGAAATAGCGGTTGACCCGAACAATGGCACAATCGGTACGAGTGGCGCCGGTAGCCCGCAAATAACGGCGTTTGATTTCGACAACAATGGCTACATCGACATTTTGACATCGGTTATTGATAAACGGGACAACATCGCCAAACCTTACGTGTTCTACTTCGATGCCAACGGCTATATGGCGCAGGGTTTCCTGTATGATGGATGGACGACGTATGCTGTAAGTCGTACCTCCGCTTTTGCGGATATTGATGGCGATGGTATCCCTGATTTTTACGCAGGTAGTACGAGAATACCCCTTGAGGGATATACCGGCGCTTGGAACTACAATATTCATCTCACCAAGATGCTATCCACCGCCACCAACACCCCCCCTCAACCGCCCACCAACGTGGTGGCACAGCAAACCGAAAAGGGTTTGCTCATCGAGTGGGATCCGGCTGTGGATGCCGAAACGCCCTTTGCCTTGATGCGCTACAACCTTTCGGTGAAACACAAGGACGCCGCTACAGGCGAAAACGCCTATATCATTTCGCCGCTCAACGATGGCAATACGGATATGGCGGTGATGCCACGCTACTATGTTGCCGGCAATTATGGTAGCGACTTTGTCGCACCCCATCGCTACCTCGAGGCAACACGCTTTTTCATACCCGCATCGGCTTTGTCGGGCGAGGTAGAAATCAAGGTGCAAGCCATCGACCAATGGGATGCGCAGTCGGACTTCTCGACGCCTGTTGTGGTAAGGATTTCGGAAACGGTCAACCTCGCTATGTCGTCGCAAGCCTGCTTTGACGAGCCTATCACGGTAACGTTTACCGGAACGCAAGTAGGAACGCCCATCTGGGATTTCGGAGGTGCGGAAGTGGTTTCGGGAACAGGCTTTGGTCCCTACGAGGTGAAATGGAACACATCGGGTATCAAAACCGTGAGCGTAAGCGTTGGTGCGGAAACCAGCGAGTTGCAGACCTTGGTTTATGAGGAGATGGCGGGCTTTGCTATGCCCGACACGATGTTCGTGGAAACGGAATATGCATTCACCTATCCCGCGCTGTTGCCGAGAGAGAACACCGTTTCGTTTCACTTGATGTTGCGTTCGCAAGATCAGGGTATGTACCCGCCAACCAATATGCGGATTAGTGCGCCCGCCGGTGGAAGTGAGGGCACGGTTCGCTTTACGGATTTTGCGTTCTACAACCCGATTAGGGTGCAGATGGTGGTTCGTGTGGCGAATAATATCTGTACGAAATACTTTGACGCACCCATTCAACTGATGTCGCGTGTGGATGCACCGCAAATCGAATTTCTGACCCAAACCAACGGACGTATCGATGTGCGTTGGGACACCGACTTTATGGACGCACGCATCGACACAATTGTGATTTTGAAAGAGGCAACCTTCAATCAGTTTTTTGAAATAGGACGTGTGGCGAAAGCCGAGCAAGCCTTTATTGATGTGAGTTCTAACCTCAACGTGAGGAGCGAGGCGTATCTGCTTGAGGGCATTCTTGCCGGTGGCATACGAACGGTTTACGACCCGAGCAAAGCCCACCAAAGTCCACGCCTCACCATCACTCGCGATGGCGACCAAAACACCCTCCTTTGGAGCCAATACATCGGCACACGGATTAACGAATTTACCATACTTCGGGGTGCTACGCCCGATGATATGACGGAGATTGCTGTCTTGCCGGGGCATAGGGTGTTCTTTGTGGATAACGTGGCTAATCCCGGGAATGAGCAGTATTATGCGTTGCGATATGATCCTATTCCGAGTTCTGAATTTCGTGCACCTGCTGTCTTGAACCAAGATTTTGACAAGATTGATAAGATTGCCGGGATTATGGGAGTGACAGGGATTGATGATGGTACGAATGATAATCTTGGTAATTCTGCAAATCTTAATAAAATCCCGGTTCAGACAAAATCGTCGGAGCCCCCGTTAGTACAGTCAAACGTAGTCTTCGCCGGCGATGCCTCCCAATCCATTGCCGTAGAACGTATGAATATACTGGCAGTTCAGCCCACAGTAGCCCTCAACAGCGACCAGCGTTCGCTCTTCCTCTATCCCGAAATCTTTCCGTTCAACGCCACACATCAAGGTGTGGAGTGGAGTATCGTTTCGGGTAACGAGAGAGCCACCATCACCGCTAACGGCGTACTCACCGGTTTGCCCGAACAAAGTGGCGTAATCCGTGTAAGAGCCGAAGCCACCGATGGCTCGGGAACG
>WRKV01000029.1 GCA_009777915.1 Bacteroidales bacterium
TTACCGATGGGTGGATGTAGGGGCGACGCATGCGTCGCCCCTACGGTTGCCGTTTGATGTGTGTAGGGGCGAGGCATGCCTCGCCCCTACGGAGGTTGTCGCAAATGTCCGTAGGTAGGGGCACAAAATTTTGTGCCCCTACAATATAATGATGGCGATTCGTGCCTCGTTCGGCGACGATTCTATCGTCGTCGGGCTATCCCGATAGGTTTCTAACCTATCAAATTAAATAAATTTTGTATCTTTGCAAATCGAACCTATAAGGGCGATGCGTGCATCGCCCCTACAAAACAAAAAAACCATGAAAAAATACATCCCAATCCTATTCCTTTTACTGGTCACATCGTCTGTATCCTACACTCAGGAAACAATGCCAAAACATGAAATAGGTTTTTTTGTAGGTGTATTTCCCATCATTGAAATTGCAACCGGTATGCTTGAGCCTAACCATATAGGAGAAGAAAAGATGGGGCAGTTTTATCATATACGAAAAGACAGCAACTTTGAAAAAATGTATCATTTAGGTTCATACACTTTTAG
Source organism: Bacteroidales bacterium (assembly GCA_009777915.1). Taxonomy (GTDB): domain Bacteria; phylum Bacteroidota; class Bacteroidia; order Bacteroidales; family P3; genus WRKV01. The sequence goes on from WRKV01000029.1 coordinate 541, forward strand.
TTACAATTATCATTTTAACTCAAAACACAGCATAGGGGGATCAGCGTCATGGGTAGGCAAACATGTTGACATATACTGGGTATATCCTGCATGGGGCTTTTGGGGAAGTGGTCGACCTGCCATAACTGTTGAAGGTAGTGGCTGGATACATTATTTTACTCTACAAGGAAATTATCGACGTACTTATTATCGTACAGATCATATATCGTTGTTTTTTGGAGTAAATGTCGGTGCAACTTTATGTTTAAGAAGTAAAGAAATACTACCGGAAGAAGAAATAACTTTTCTTCTTGGTAGCATAAGTAACGCTAGATATATCTTTGGACCTGCGTTTCATATAACCGCTTTTGGAGTAGAGACAGGAACAAAACACGTATTCAATATGGAGCTTGGTATTGGAACACAAGGTAGTCTCAAAATAGGGTATAAATATAGATTTTAATAAAAATAATCCCCCGTTCGGCGAATGTAAAAATTTGCAAAAAATTTGGTTAATTCGGAAATTTTTTGTAATTTTGCAGTGTCGTTTTGGGATACAGCGTACCCAAGTAATGCTTTTGGCGTTGATGTTTTCAAAAGTATCGACAGAAAATGACGCTTTGCATCTGATAGGGAATCATCAAATTCAGCCCTGGGCAAGGTGTCGTTTTATTTTATGAAGTTTATCTCGTGATTGTAGTATAGCCTGCCACTTTTCTTAATCAGAGCCGTTATCCTCACGTGTTCTACAACTCCATCAATTTTTACTTTTGCCTTAAAGTTCAGATATCCCAACACGCTTTGAGGGTCTGTTGGCTTGCGAATTCCGAAATTATTGTATTGTGCGAACTCCACCAATTTGTCTAAACACTGAATAACTGCAGCTTTTCGGGCTGTTTTTCGACCTCCGTACGCAACTTTGCCTTGCCCAAAACTTGTGAACGAAATCATAACATTCAAATCTTTGTTAAGCACGGTTTTGCCCTGTAGATTTTCTTTGTAGTACTGCTTGATGTACTGCGAGAGGTCATCTTTCCTTAGAATACTAACGCTTGGAATTTCGGTTTGTTTGTACTTTTTCGTGTATTTCATAGTGTTTTGTTTTTTTCGTTTATTTTTCATTTTTCATTGGGCGACGCATGGTCGCCTCTACCTATATAACGATCGACCCCCTGATTTTCGTATATTTTTTTTGTTAAAAAGTGTTAAAATGTTAGTAACTTCCCGCAAATTGTTAATAAACCCGCGAAAATCGGCAAATAAAAAAACCGAAACGCTGAGCATTTCGTTTTTTTTTCGTATCTTTGCAGGCTATTATGCAACATTTAGACACATATAAAACCAAAGGTTTGCGAAAAAAGTTAGTGGAAGAACTGAAAACCAAAGAAATAACTTGTCCTAAGGTGCTTTCGGCGATTGAAAAAATTCCACGACATTTGTTTATTGATTCATCGTTTTTGGAATTTGCCTACCAAGATAAAGCATTTCCGATTGGCGAAGACCAAACCATTTCGCAGCCTTACACCGTTGCCAAACAATCCGAATTGTTGCAAGTGAAATCCAAAGAGAAAATCTTGGAAATCGGCACCGGATCGGGCTATCAGACTTGCGTTTTGTTGGAATTGGGAGCAAAAGTGTTTACCATCGAACGCCAACGAAATCTTTATTTCAAAACCAAAGAATTGTTGACCCAATTAAACTACAATGCCAACTGTTTTTACGGCGACGGTTACGCGGGATTACCAAACTTCGCACCATTCGACAAAATCCTCGTCACCTGCGGTGCTCCGTTTGTGCCCGATGCCCTCAAAGAACAGTTGAAAATCGGCGGAATTTTAGTAATCCCCGTCGGCGAAAACGCCCAACAAATGCAAGTTTACACCAAACAGTCCGATACCGAATTTTCGTGTGAAGAACACGGAGATTTTAAATTTGTACCCATGTTAGAAAACCGAAAATAATAAATAAGGTAAAGGGTAAAAAGGTGAAAGGGTAAAAGCTTCGCCACCAGCCTACCCCGCACCCCCTTTAACCTCTTAACCCTTAACCCTTCACCTTTAACCTTTAACCCAAAAACATATGCTCCTCCTCATCGCTTTCCCTCTACTCGCCTACTTAGTCGGCTCCATCCCCAACGCTGTTTGGGTTGGACGTGTGTTTTACGGTGTAGATGTTCGGAACGAAGGCAGTCGCAATGCAGGAACGACGAATGTGATTCGGGTGTTGGGATTCAAGCCGGGCTTGTGTGTATTGGCGTTGGATTTGCTCAAAGGACTGTTCCCATTGGCGGTACTATTTATGTTTTTCGAAAAAATGCCCTTTTTCGAAGGGATGTCCGACGATTTTTATTTTTGGTTTGAGATTGGTGTAGCCCTTGCCACTGTAGTGGGACACGTGTTTCCGGTTTATGTTGGTTTTCGAGGTGGAAAAGGTGTTGCAGCCTTAGTGGGTGTGTTGATTATGCTGTATCCACAGGTGTTTCCGTTTGTGTTTAGTATATTTTTCGGAATGCTTTTCGCATTTCGATACGTTTCTTTGTCGTCGATAACCGCAGCAATCTCGCTGCCTTTGCTGCAATTCGCATTCTTTCAAACCGAAAAAACGCCCTTGCTGATATTTGCAATTTTCATTACGATTTTCGTTGCGATGACGCATATCCAAAACATCAAACGCTTACTCCGACGCGAGGAATCTAAGTTTGTTTTCAAAAAAACACATTATCCAACATCATGAAACCGGTATCTATAATTGTTCCCGTCTACAATGGCGAGCAACACATTGAAAGATGTGTTCGTTCTCTGTTTGAACAAAGCATGGATCATATAGAATTTATTTTTGTTGATGACTGTGGTAATGACGGAAGTATGGCGATTATTCAAAGCCTCATCAGTCAATATATCCACAGAGAACATGATGTCAAAATCATTCATCACGACCATAACAAGGGAATAGCAGGAGCTAGAAATACCGGTGTGGATCATGCAACAGGGGAGTACATTTTTTTCGTTGATCAAGATGATTACATAGACGCGGATGCCATCGAAACATTCTATAATAAAGCCAAAGACGAAAACGCAGACCTTGTATATTCCAACTATTTATGGCAGTTTGCAAACTTCGCTACAAAATATATTTTTCCTCCTTACGTTGATAAAAAAGACCTTATTATCAATGCACTTAATATCAGCATTTCTCCCGCATTATGGTGCAAGCTGTACAAGAAAACACTTTTCACCGAGCATGGCATTCGATTTCCTGAGAATACGCAAGGCTCCGACGATTTTGTTGTTGTGCCGATGTTGTATTATCACGCAAAAAAAATTGTGCAGATACACACTTTTCCATACCACTATGTATTCTACAATCAAGGCTCACTCACCAAAAAAGGGATCACGACAGAGTGGATAAACCAAACGCGAACAAGCGTTCAGATTTTGGAAAATTTTTTCGCTGATAAAGGGCAGGACTATATGGACGCCTTGGAGGAATATAAAGTAAGGGCGAATCTTTTTCACATTCTTACTGCCTCTCGCCGCATGCAAAAACAGGCGTTTAACACATTTCCGAATGTTAATTATTCGAGATATTACAACCGGTTGAGCCTGCTCCGGAAAGTAATTTATCACTTGGCAAAACGCAATCTTTTTTTTCTACTTTATCTTGTGTTAGAATTTAGGAGATGGGGCGGTATCATGAAGCGAAACCTACGAAATATCATCAAACCATGAACATGGATTCTAAACATAGTCTTGCCCATACGAAAACGATTTCAGTAATCATTCCCGTATACAATGCCTCGCGATATTTGGTGGCTTGCATGGAAAGTTGCTTGTCGCAGACCTACCGCGACTTTGAGGTGATCGCCGTAAACGATGGCAGCACTGATAACTCTTTAGAAATTTTGGAAAACTATGCTCAAAAAGATTCGAGAATAACCATCATCAACAAGGAAAATGGAGGGCTGCCGCGTGCCCGCGAAACCGGAATAGCAAAGGCAAAGGGCGAATATATCTTTTTCCTCGATAGCGATGATACGATAACTCCCGATGCCCTCGAAGTGCTTTGGAAAGAGGCTCAAACCTCCGATTGCGACATTATCGCAGGAGGAATCGTAGCCGTTTTGGAATCCGGTAAAATCATACTGGATTATACGAACAAATATATTTATTCGGAATCCAACCAATCGCTACTCTGTAGCCTGTTAGCAAAAACCATACCGTTCTCTTTGTGCGGAAAACTAATCCGAAAACACCTTTTCGAAAATATCACATATCCCTACGACTACGGTATCGGAGAAGATGCGATCACCACGTTCGAAATCATCAAAGCACATCATCCAACATTTTCCGTAGTCGACCGTAGCGTGTACAACTATATCCAACGCCCCGGATCCATGGTGAATACTCACACGACAGCCATTGCCAATCAGCGAATGAGCTTTATGATGTGGGTGTACAATTATCTTAAAGATATTGAACATAGCCATGAATTGGATAATTGCATCGCCGCTTTTTTTATTCAGGAATACTTTACGTTTTTGCGTGATGGCGGTACGGATTGTCCGGCAGAATTGAAAGAACTCATCTATAAAAAATACCTCAAAAACCGATGGGCAGTATCGCAAACGGCTTGGTGGAGGCTGATTCTTGTTAAAATGTACAAATACCCAACCCTTGGCAGAATGGCACGCCGGATATTGGTTGGTATAAGAAAATTAATACGTTAAAAAAATGATTTTACGCAGTTTTACATCGCTAAAAAATTCCTTTTCCAACGAGCGTTCGCTGAGCGAACTTGGCTTGTGGCTACTCATTCCCTTGGCAAGCCTGACGAGCCATACGTGGCTACCGATTCCTCCAACAATGGTACTGCTTTTAGGTGCAATTGTGTGTTGGTTTGTTCAACAGTTCAACAGTTCAACAATTCAACAATCCGACACATCATCAAATCATCGACAAGTCATTGCTGTTTACTGCGTATTCATCTTTTACATATTCGTCTCGCAATATCTTTTAAATGCAGTTTTTCGGCATTATATGGGGGCAATTTTCGCACCGTTATATTTAATTCTCATCTTAATTTTTTCTGAACGTACATCAACGAACGTTGTAAAAAAATTAGGACAAAAATTCATTCGTTATTCTCTCATCATTCTCACTATTGAGGCCATTCTCAGATATTCCGTCAATCTTTACTACATTACCTTAAATCCTGATTTTTTTTATGGATTTTATTCGTTCAAATTTAACGGCCCGATGTATTTGACCAGTAATGCTGTGGCTTGTCATTTGGTTACATTGTTGTTTTTTATGTTTTGGTGGAGACAAACGTATAAAGAGTCGCTAAATAAAGAAATTGCCATTGCCTTTATACTTATTGCCCTAACCTTTTCCAGAGCGGCTATTCCGGCAATTGGTGCAGGTTTGGTTTACTATGGGTTGTTTCGGGATTTAAATTGGAAAAAATCCGTGCTGGCACTTTTTTCAATAGGAATCATCGGAATTATTTCCCTTTTTGTACTGCGATATTTTATCAGCGATGACAGTTTTCAAAGCAAGTTTATAATCATCGAAGAAGCTTTCGAATATTATAAAACTGCCGATTTGAAAAGCATCCTGTTTGGAATCGGGTTCTATGAAACCGAAAAAATTATGACCTATTATGCACACAATTATTTTCTCTTGTATTTGATGGAAACGGGTGTGATCGGATTGTTTCTGTTGTGTGCAACATTATTCACACTCGTCTTGACGACCAACGGTTTAGCGATGATTATCCTGATACCGTTTATCATTCAATCTGCCGCCGAAAGCCAAACTTTTTTACCGTATTTTTATGTAACAATGGCATTCATCATTGTGATCGAACATCGCAGGTTGCAGTTATCAATTCCGCTGCAAAAATAGTGTTTTTTGAGTAAGTCATTTTTGGCAAAAATGTAACTTGTTGATTTTCAAAAAAAAAAAAACGATTTTTTGCTTGCTAAAATCGTTTTTTTTTTGTAACTTTGTTGCGTCAAAATTAAATAAAAAAAAACAAACCATTAAAAACCTCGACGATGTACAGGTTAATCGCCAAAAGTCAATGAAAAAAATTCTAATTCTTGCTACTCTTTTAGCATTCACGTGCAACGTTTCGTTTGCATCTATGTACAAAATGGATAATGATGCTGTTGACGCAATTTTTGCAGATGCAGTAGAAATGACATCGGTATCTTCAGCCACATCTTCTCTGCTCGGTGGTTTAGGTGCTAACGCCGAGTTCAACAACCCAAACCCATGGGCAGCGTGGGCTATCTGTTGGGTTGTAGGTCCTCTGGGGATCCACAGGCATTATCTCGGAACAAAAGGCAACATGTGGGCAATTTACACCTTCACGTGTTGCGGTATCTTTGGAATTGTACCAATGGTCGATTTTTGGGTACTGTTTATAGCAGCTATCAAGGATGACATATCCAAGTACACGAACAACGATAGTTTCTTCATGTGGTAACTAAAGACCGTCAGGAGGGTTGTTCTTAACCGCCAATTTAGCGGTTAAGGACAACCCCTTGTTATTTTTTTTGTAAACATGAAACAAGTATTCATCCTCTTGCTCTTTCTCTCGCCGGCTCTCTCGGCACAGAACAGGGTGAGTGTTGATGCAGAGATAAAGCAGGTAAACAAAGGGCAATCCATGACCGTGCAAAAGGGGATTTATCTCAATGCCAACGGAAGAATGGTTGTCAGGTTTCTTCACCCCGAGGAGTATTACATGGTGACCAACACGTTTGGCGAGGCACGCGTTTATCACCCGAAGACAAATGAGGTGATGGTGATGAACGACCAAATGCTATCTTCGCAAGGCGAGTTGATTTATTATTTTCTGACCAACCAAACGGAAGACCTTGGCTTGCGAAGTCTCGGCTTTTCGCTTGCCAACACACGTGTAGAGGGCAACATGATCATCCGCACCTATACGCCACGCCACAGCAGACAAAACCTTTCTAAAGTGGAGATCGTTCACGAAAACCATCTGCCGATTTATTCCGCCTACTACGATGCTAAGGGTCGCATGGTAGAGCGGTTGTATTATTCCGACTATGAGAGGCTATCGTTTACCGCTTTCCCCAAGCGCGTTACAGGCATATCCTACCCCACTGCCAACGACTCTATCATCAGCCGTACCCTGTACTCCAACATAAAGGTAGGCAAAGATGCGACAAGCCCCCATTTCGATTTCACCATTCCGGCAAACGCCAGAAGGGTAGATAGTGATAACCTGTTCCAACAACAAGGCAGACGACGATGAAAGCGTGGATCTCAACCTTTGTACTAATGTTTTCTTCAACGATTTTTGCACTTGCACAAACGACGGGAGACGTGGAGTTGTTGCGGAATGCCGACTTCAACAAGTATAGCTCTCAGCATAAGGTCAGTTATGGTTTCTATGAGAACCCCTCGAAGGTTGCACTATACAATCCGGTGTATCATATTTTGAGCGGATCGATGTGGGTCTATCAAAAATATATCAGTCCGCAGATTAGTCGCAACTGTCCGTACCACCCGAGTTGTTCGGCTTATAGCAGGCAACTTATCGGGAGTTTCGGGATAGTCAAAGGTGTTGTTTTTTCATCGGACAGGCTCATGCGTTGCAATCGTGTTGCACTGGAGGGGGTGCCTCGCAGTGCTTTCGATCCGAACGATGGCAAAATACATGAAACCACAGACAGATACTCGCTAAGATGATGAAACACTATCGCCGTTTTCTCGCACTGTTTCTGGTTTATGGATTAGCCACACCCTGTTTTTCTCAACGCTCGGGGGCGGATGTTGACTTCGGGTTTCATCTGTTCGAGATGCGAAAATTTGATGAGGTTCTGCTCTTGTTTGAAGATGTCAAATCCGACCATACGCCAACGCTCGACAGCATTCATCACATCCTCGGAATGACGCATTATTACAGGAAAGAATTAGACTTGTCGGCACGCCATCTCGCCATGGTATCCCCATCTTCGGCGTTCTACGACAAGTCGGTTTTTTTTGGTGCCTTAGACCATGCACACCTTGGCGAATATGCCCAAGCACGAACCCTTTTGGATAATTATTGGACAACAACGCCCAACGCTAAATACGAAGAATTGCTGACTGTTAAATTTGCCGGACTATCCTTGTTGGAACGCGATCTTGCAGCATTCGACCGCTATTCACAACAGTTCAAATTCGAGCAATTTCACTATGTCAACAGCCAAAACGACCTGATGGGTGTGCGTATGGCTTTGGGTGATTTCCGTCAGAAATCGCCGGTTGTTGCAGGCTTGCTTTCGGCAGTTGTGCCGGGGGCGGGAAAGATCTATGCCGGGCAACTTGGCGAGGGTATTGCAGCCTTTCTCACTGTGGGCTCGCTTGTCGCAATCACCGCCGAAAACTGGGTAAAGAACGGCTTGCTGGACTGGAAAACCATAACCTTCGGCACCCTTTCCACCATCTTCTACATCGGCAATATCGCCGGAAGTGCCATATCCGTAAACGTATACAGAAACCAATTCAATGATAAACAAAACAACACGATCCTTTTGGGTATTCATCTGCCTGTTCGCACCGTGTTTAACTAATGCACAGGACAGTCATACCAAAGCCGACAGCCTGTTTAGGGTCGGCGATTTTGCACGTGCCGCATTGGAATACGAGCGCGAAATTTTTTATGGAAACGCTCTGAACACCGCGTTATTCGGGCGAGTTCAATGCTTCAAGCAGATGGGACAATTCGACAAAGCATCGAACGAATTGTTGCGTATAAGATTATTCGCACTCAATCAAACTCAAATGGCAGATTATTTTTATGAAAAAATTTTATGCTATATCCTGTTCGGTGCATTTGTTGAGGCACAAAGTGCAATTGACGAGATGTATCTCAGTTTGCCGGATACTGCACTGACAACATCTACACTCGTATTGCAAATACTTGTTTACAACGAATTACAACAATGGGACAATGCACGGCAAACGGCGTTGTTTTACGCAAACACCTTTCCCTCGCCACAAAGAGAGGATATGCAAACGATGATTGAGCAGATGTACGCAAAGGAAAATCTGCCCAAACTGAAAAGCGAAAAAGTGTCTCGTGTGCTCGCCTTTGTGCCGGGATTAGCCCATATCTATGCAGGGTATTGGATGGAGGGCACCGTAAGTTTTTTGTTGAATTCGGCGGTGCTTGCTTTTGGTGTTTACCAAGCCTATCATGGCTATTATATCACAGGATATTTGTTAGGAGCCGGTATTTTGAGTGCGACTTACTTTGGAGGGTTCAACCGTGCAGAACAATTGCGACAAAAACGCAACGAAGAATCCATACGTTTATTCAATAATCATGCAAAAAAGATATTACTTACACCATAGAAAATTTGGTTCGTTTTTGTTGTTATGGATGGTCTGTTTGACAATGTCGGCTCAAAACAACATGAAAACCCGATATGAAAAAGGCAGTTTCAAAACAGAAGCACGTATCGGAACGTCGGCTTCACAGAAAAATATGTCTAATCTCATTGCGGAAATACATACACATGCCCGACGAATTGAAATTGATTCACTCGACTGGCTGACCAAAGGATTAGCCGGCAAAGAAGAAGGTAGAAATCTAATCGAAATCGAATATGTAAACAGCGAATTTAACCGAAATACAAAGATATTTGACCTATTCGTGAATGTTCGGGTCGGAATCTTCAACAGAAGGTTTAACAATATCAAGATAAGTATGCTGATGAACTATGAAAACGACCTCAACGGACTTCCTTTCATCTCGATAAAATTGAATCAACCGAATTTTTTGCTCAAAGAAATCGAAGGAACATTATCCATTGACAAAACACATTTTGTAATTCGAACATCGGTACAATTCGGGTGGTTTTTCAACTTGTTTATTTCGATGTCCAACTACAACGCCGTTGCGGAATGGCGCATACAAACGGTTCTTAAAAACATGAAAGAAACAGTCGAGTCCCGATTGTAGTTTATTTCACAACAACACCATTCCAGACCAATGGAAATCGTAAAATTAAAACAAAAATGTGACTGTAAAATGATTGGTTCGATTTCGGATATGTGCATGGTCGGCATTAGCAAATTTTGTAAAATTTGTTAATGCAAAACGACTTGTAAATCCGATTTTGAACGGACGTACATACAAACCAAATCCCCAAGTCAACCCGTTTTCTTCGCGATTAAATACGTTTTCAAAATCTATGGATTCCTTACCCTGCTTGCCATCGAAACGATAAGCATAATATCCGCCAAGAAAAAAATCAACTCCATTACCATATTGCAAATACTGTACGACAAGGCTCAATGGCACAGTTAAATGATCTGATGTAATTTCCCCTGCCGGATACTTTGCACGAATGCGGTCGTACCGCACTTCAGGTCGAATAGCAAACGTACCGAAATTAACCTGCGACACCAATCCGGCACCAAACGAAATGGATTTTTTCCCTTTGAGAGCACCGGCGGTATATTGATGATGACTCAAACCAACACTTCCCGAAAAACCATACATAAATAAGGGTTGTTTTTTATGTTTTTTTGCAATTCTGCCCGAAGCCTCATAATCCGCATGAATCGCAACGCTCGCCACAAGATTTTTCAAATGCTCGGTTATCAAAACCATTCCGTCGAAATCTATCAAATGGGCTTCATCTTCGGGTTTATGATAAGGAGATTTCACTCCGGTAGTTGTTGCAAGCGTAGGAATACCTTTTTTGGCAAAAGGATCTGTATCCGTTCCTCTGAACGGATGACGTTCAAATTTTTTGACAGTTACATTTAATCCTTCGGGAACAAGTAGCGGGTCTAAAATGATTTTTTTTCCATTTTTTATGGTATGACTTCCCATATAATTTAATTCGCCGCTTGTTGCATACCAACCAACCATATCAACGCTTATCATCAGTTCAATACGTTCTGTCGGATGTTCAAAATGATTTAAAAAATAATTTGAACCATGCAGACCGACTTCTTCGGCATCAAAGGCAATTAAAATAATGCTTCGTTTCAAATTCGATTGATTTTCTTTCAATTTTCGAGCAAGTTCAATCAACACAGCAACGCCCGAAGCATTGTCGTCAGCACCATTGTAAATATGACCGCCTTTAACGCCAAGATGGTCGAAATGTGCACCAACAACGATAAAATCGTTTTTCAAAACAGAATCGTTTCCCTGAATGATTCCCACTACATTTTGACTGGTCATGGTGTTCTCATGCCATTGAAATGTTTGCAGAAATGTGCTGTCAAAATAAGGCTTAATACCGATCGCTTCAAATTGTTTGACGATATAATTTGCAGCCATTTGAGCGTATTTGGTGCCGGCTTTTCTGCCTTGTAAAGAATCGGCTGCCAATGTGTAAACGTGCTGCTCCAATCGTTCTTTCAATATGGTTTGTCCATTGGCAGAAAAAACCGCTGAAAAAACAAACCAAAAAGTTAAACTGTTTTTCAATCTCATGATAATTTTTTTTGCAAAGTTACGAATAAAAAACAAAACTAACAATTCGTTGTTAGAAATCTATAAAAATTTCTGAAATTTTTTGGGTTTTTTTTTGTAATTTTGCACGAATGAAAATAGTATCCTATAATGTCAATGGGATTCGTGCCGCTGTGGGCAAAGGATTTTTGGATTGGTTGCAAGAAACCAATCCGGATGTCGTTTGTTTGCAAGAAACCAAAGCACAACCCGAACAAATTCCAACGATGGATTTCCAAAGTTTGGGCTATCATTGCTATTATTTTTCTGCAGAAAAAAGAGGCTATAGTGGCGTTGCAATCTTGACCAAACAAGAACCTGATCACGTGGAATATGGTATGAAAATAAAGCAGTATGATAACGAAGGTCGCTTGATTCGTGCGGATTTTGGCGACTTTTCGGTGATCAGTGTGTATCACCCTTCCGGAACGTCCGGTGAGGAACGACAAGCATTCAAAATGCAATGGCTCGACGATTTTCACACTTACATCAAACAACTCGAACAAACTCGTCCGAAACTCGCTATTTGCGGGGATTTCAACATTTGTCACGAACCCATAGATATTCACGATCCGAAAGGCAATGCTAAAAATTCCGGATTTCTGCCCGAAGAACGGCAATGGATTGATCAATTTATCAAAGATGGATTTATCGATACATTTCGTTTTTTACACCCGACTTTGGCACATCAATACTCGTGGTGGAGTTATCGTTTCAACGCTCGAAACAACAATAAAGGCTGGCGAATCGACTACATCATGCTCACCAAAAATCTGGAAAAAAATCTAACCGCTGCATCCATTTTGCCGGACGCCATACACTCCGATCATTGCCCTGTAACAGTGGAATTGAGAATGGAGAATCGTAAATAACCAATTAAACTTAAAACTATGAAAAAAATCCTAATCATCACCGCAATCACCTTTGTTTTCGCATCTTGCGTAAGTATGCAAAAATTCAAAGACATGGAAAGCAAGTACAACGAAGCGTCGTCGACCAATGCCAGATTGGAAAAAGCCAACTTGGAACAAGGCATTCTCATCAATGAATTGAGAGCCGAAATCACCAATTTGAGAGCACAATTAGCCAAATTGCAAAAAGAATTTGACGACATGGAAGCCGACCACAAATTTGCCAAAACGAATTTGGAAAATCTGCAAAAAGAATACGATGAATTAAACGCCAGATTCACAACTGCCGTTTCCGGAAATCGTCAGGAAAATCAACGACTTTTGCAAGAATTGGCTGCTGCTCGCGACAATCTGAACAAACGTGAAGCCGAAGTGAACGAAAAGCAAAAAGAATTAGATCGTTTGCTCGCCGAATTTCGTGAAAAAGAAAAACGTGTCAACGAACTTCAAGCGATTTTGGACAAAAAAGAATCGGAATTGCGAGCTCTCCGCGATAAAGTGATGGCTGCTCTGACCGGCTTTACCAACAAGGGTTTGACCGTTTATACGAAAGATGGAAAAGTGTATGTTTCGATGGACGAAAAGTTGCTTTTTGCGTCGGGTTCGTGGCAAGTAGGTGCCGAAGGACAAAATGCGATTCGCGAAGTTGCAAACATTTTGGCACAAAACACCGACATCAACGTTATGGTTGAAGGTCACACCGACAACCTTCCGTTTAGAGGCAGAGGCGATGCGAAAGATAATTTGGATTTGAGTGTGATGCGTGCAACCGCAATCACTCGTGTATTGCTTGAAAACAAAGGTGTTTCGCCGGCTCGAGTTACGTCTGCCGGTCGTGGCGAATGGATGCCGATGGCTCCAAATGATACGCCCGAAAATCGTGCCCGAAATCGCCGTTCGGAAATTATTTTAACACCGAATTTAGATGATTTAATGAATTTGATTTCGGAATAAAAAAATGCGAACCGAACGGTTCGCATTTTTTTTACCATGTTTTCACAACACGTTTGGTGGTGCCGCCTTCGGCATCTTGCAAAATGGCGTCGGTATTGAAAATCTTGCCTTTTCGCATATAAGTCAGTTCAACCGTTTCACCGGGACGATGTGTACCGGCAACTTCGAAAAATTCGCCTTCCGTATTCACCGATTTTCCGTTGATTTTCAACAAAACATCTTCAACTCGAATGCCGGCTTTATACGCTGCACCGCCCTCCACCACACGAGCCAAAAACAATCCGTCGAAATTCTCGGTTTGATTGGCTGTTGCAATATCTTGGTCGACTTGTGCAAACAAAATGCCGAAAAAAGCACGTTGCACCTCGCCAAAGGTTCGCAAATCTTCGCTCACTTTTTTTGCGATATTCGCCGGAACTGCGAATGAATATCCCGCGAAAGCCCCGCTGGTAGAGGCAATGGCGGTGTTGATGCCAATCAATTCGCCATGCAAATTCACCAACGCACCACCACTGTTTCCGCGATTAACAGCGGCATCGGTTTGAATAAACGATTCGATCGGACGTCCGTTTCCTCGTCGCATATTTTGCGACAAGATATTCATATTTCTCGCTTTAGCACTGACAATTCCGGCAGTTACGGTGGAATTGAGATTAAACGGATTTCCAACCGCCAACACCCATTGTCCGATACGGACATCGTCGGAATTTCCGAATATCAGAAAATCCAAGTTTTGAGCCTCAACTTTGAGCAAAGCCAAGTCGGACGAGGGGTCTGTACCCACAACGGTTGCCGAAAATGTTCGCCGATTGTTGAACGTAATTTCGACCGTTTCAGCACCTTCCACCACGTGATTATTCGTGATGATATAGCCGTCTGCGGAAATCACGACCCCTGAGCCAAAACCCTCTGCTCGTCGGGTGTGCACGCGTCCGTGATGCGGATTTAAAAACCCAAAATAGTCATCGTAAAATTGAGATTTCACGACAAATTCGGATTTCACGTGGACAACAGCGTTGATCGAATATTCGGCGGCATCTTCAAAACTCGGTATCCCTGTTGGCAAGGTTTGGCGTGCCGGTTCGGGCGTTGAGCCTGTCGAAAAGTCCATTTTTTGTGTTGTGTTAGCGTAAATCGCCACGGACATTAAGGATATCATTACACTTATCAGCGTGATAATCAATCCAAAATAAAAGTTTTTTTTGTTCATAAATGGTAAAACCTCCTTTCTTTACAAAACTACACAGCAAAAACCGTGCCAAACTAAACATGATAATTAAAAAATTTTTCGTATCTTTGCAAAAAATTACATGGCACTACCCATCAACATAGAAAACCTAATCAAAGGCACCACCGTAGAGTGGGAACGCCTCGAATTCAAAGCCGGATGGCAACCCGAAAAAGTTATCCGAACCATGTGTGCATTCGCCAACGACCTGCACAATTGGGGCGGGGGCTATATCATCATTGGAATAGACGAACAAGAAGGCAAACCGATATTGCCTCCTGTTGGACTAAACGAAAATAGTTTAGATAAAATCCAAAAGGAAATCATCACTCTTGCGCATCAAATACAGCCCAATTACATCCCGATTATTCAGCCATACGTGTTGGAAAACAAAAACATTTTAGTGCTTTGGTGTCCTGCAGGAGACAGACGAATGTACACAGCCCCCGCAATACTTCAATTCAAAAAACAATCAAATGGAAAGCAGGTGCAACGACACGCATACGTTCGCATAGGCTCTCAAACACTCATAGCCAAAGACGAAACACTTCGCCAATTACAGGAAATTTCGGTACGTGTTCCGTTCGATGATCAAGCAAATAATCAAGCCACAATCAACGATTTCGATTTAGGATTGATTTTGTCGTATTTGCAAGAAATAAAAAGCGAACTTTATGATGAAGGTCTAAAAATCCCGCTATCGGATTTGGCTCGTTCGATGAACATCGCCAAAGGTCCGAATGAATTTTTGCGACCACTCAACGTTGGATTACTTTTCTTCTCACAACAACCGGAAAAATACTTCCCTTGTGCATGGATTGAAATCGTATTGCATAAAGACGAATCCGGCGAACAATTCGAAGAACACTATTTCAAGGGACCACTTCACACACAACTCAGAAACGCACTCTCGTTCATTAAAACCAATATCATTGGAGAAAAAGTGGTCAAAGTAGAAGACAGAGCGGAGGCAGACAGATTTTTCAATTTTCCGTACAGAGCCATAGAAGAAGCTTTGGCGAATGCGGTCTACCATAAAAGTTATGAAAAGCGAGAGCCCATCGAAGTACAAATATGGCACGACAAAATCGAAATTGTAAGTTTTCCGGGACCTGTTCCGTCTATCGAAGAAAATGATTTGAAAAACAATCTTCGTGTAACGCCAAGAGAATATCGCAATCGTCGCATTGGCGATTTTCTCAAAGAGTTAGATCTTACAGAAGGGCGAGGCACCGGATTCCCTGCAATCAACAGAGCAATGGAAAACAACGGATCACCAAAGCCCATTTTCAAAACAAATAATGAACGAACCTATTTTCTAACTATTCTTCCGGTTCACCCATTGACAGATGAAAACGCTCAAGAAGTCCAAGGAAAGTTTCAAAAGCCAAAGAAAAGCCAAAGAGAACTTTCTCCCCGTCAGCAAAAAATTGTTGATTATGTCCGGGAAAATGGAAGCATTAGTAATGCTGTTTGCCAAAAATTATTAAACATCTCAAGACCAACTGCAGCAAGGGATTTGCAAAAAATGGTATCTCAAAATTTACTGAAACAAAGAGGCTTAAATAGAGGAGCAATTTATACACTAATGGAGTGAAAGGTAACGCCTAAAAAATGAATCAAAATGAATCAAAATGAATCAAAATGAATCAAAATGAATCTTTGCAAAAAAATCTGTAAGGGCGATGTATGCACCGCTCCTACAAAAAATAATTCGCCTATGAAAAAATCGCGTAGTTAGTACGCAAAAAAAACATACTGATAAAGCGTTAAGCTAGCGTCTTGTTTAATGAAACTTCAACATTTCAAAAAGCAATCAAGACGAGTAAGTGAAACGCTCACGGGAAACCGTGGGCTTTACTCGTTGAAAAAAATATTTGATTGCAAGGTAGTTGAAGACCTCATTAAACAAATAAAAAGACATACAAGAGTAATCGCCTTCGGTTTTTTTTATGTGATGTGTGATCCGTGATCCGTGAGGCTCCGCCCGTAGCCAATGGCACTGCCTCGCACTTCACACTTCACACTTCACAGTTCACAATTCACAAATACCAAATTAAAAATCATGTTCAAAAAATCACCCACCTTAGTTCTCTTCATGCTCTGCTCTGCCATGAGCATAGCCCAAACAGTAACCAACGTCCGAGCCACCTTCACCGATTGCACGGCTGAAATCAGATTCGATCTCAGCACCTCCACACCCATCGACCTAACCCTTTGGTATAGCGGCGATGGCGGAACCACGTGGCAACTCTGCAACACCGTGAGCGGTGCCCTGCTTGCACAAACCTCCGGCACAAACAAACTCATCACTTGGGACAACCAAGCCGACAACGTACTCTATGGACGATTCGCCTTCAAAGTGGAAGTGCCGACAAGCACGGTAGAATGCGTGATGATTGCCGGCGTGTGTTGGGCAACTCACAACCTTTCGGCTCACGGCGAATTTGTTGACAACCCACAAGACTATGGTGCACTTTTCCAGTGGGGGAGACGGGGCGATGGACACGAACAGCGCAATAGCCCAACCATATCAACACAGGCTTCCGGCGCCAACCTTGATGCCAACGGGCAAGCGGCAGGCACCCACGAGGGCAGGTTTATAACAGGCTATTCGAATTGGCGCAGTCAACACGACTCCTTATGGTGCCTCGCCGATGGCACGAAAACCGTCAACGATCCTTGCCCTCCGGGGTGGCGTGTGCCAACATACACGGAACTTAATGCTCTTGCATCCCTCCCCACCTCGCAAAGGGTATGGACGACGAATTGGAACGGGACAGGAGTTAGCGGTCGCGAGTTCGGCGAAGCCCCCAATACCATTTTCCTGCCCGCGGCGGGCAGCCGCAACAGCAGCGATGGGTCGCTCAGCGGCGTGGGGACGAACGGCTACTACTGGAGCAGTACAGTCAATGGGGCGATCGCCTGGAGCCTGTACTTCTACAGTGGCCTCGTGAGCATGGACAACTACCACCGCCGAGCGTTCGGCTTTTCCGTCCGCTGCGTCTCAGAATAAAG
The DNA here is from genome assembly GCA_009777915.1 of Bacteroidales bacterium. GTDB lineage: Bacteria > Bacteroidota > Bacteroidia > Bacteroidales > P3 > WRKV01. The sequence goes on from WRKV01000029.1 coordinate 18,127, forward strand.
AATTGTCCGAACTGTGATTTTTATGATTTATATGATTACTATGATAAACAAACTCTTACTATTCATCACCATTTTAGCCACCTGCGCTACCGTGCGGGGACAGGGTGCATGTGCCACATGCCCCCTCGATTTTACGGATTTGACCGCGTCGTGTGTAACCGCCACTACGGGTAGAACAAGCAATCCGTTTATTTCAACAGGCATCGTAACGGGCAGGCACACGCTGATCACTTCTCCCGGAACGGATCCCAACACAGGCGGTGCTCTACAACTTTTGCCCGCAGGCGAAAGCCGTGTGGTGAAATTGGGCAACGACAGGGTGGGCGCAGAGGCAGAGGCCATTACCTACCACTTTACGGTGGACAAAGACCATCCGGTGTTGCTGCTCAAGTTTGCAGTCGTGTTTGAAGACCCGAACCATACGCACAGTGCACAGCCTCGCTTTGTGGTGCGTATTACCGATGCAGAAGGCAATCTGATAGAGGATTGCGCCGAATACGATGTGTCGGCGGGAGCGGATATCTCTGGCTTTAACACTTACAATGTAAATTCTTACCGTCTTATTCGGTGGCGCGATTGGACCAATGTGGGCTTGGATATGTCGCGCTTTATCGGGCAAGATGTGAAGGTGCAGTTTATTACCTACGATTGCGATTGGAGCGGGCATTTTGGCTACGCCTACTTCACGGCATCGTGCATTTCCAACAGATTGCAGTTAGAGGAGAACAGCTGCAGCTTGACAGACTACACGGTTGAGGCACCCGATAATTTCGCCGCTTACTTGTGGGACAACGGCGATCAAACGCCTACCACCACCCGTCCGGCGTCCGAACTGAACAAACAACTGCACTGCATCTTGACCTCCGCTACAGGTTGCCAATTCACGCTCTATGCCTACGTTACAGGCAATGCACCGGCTGTGGGTTCGGTTTTTCGGGACACCATTTGCGAAGGCGAATCGTACCATAAACATAACTTCGACCTGCCACCACAAGCGGAAACGGGCGAAAGACGTTACTATAATACCTATCTTAACCCGCATCCCGACGAATGTAGCGGGAATGTTACCGATGAATTGATACTCGAAATTCTGCCACGCTACAACCGCATCCAGGCAAGCATTTGTGCCGGAGAGGATTATACCGAAAATGGGTTCACTGTTCTGCAACCCGCTGTGGGTGTGCGTTACGATACGTTGATCGTTCAGTCAGCGGGGAACCGATGCGATGTATATTACTGCCTGCAACTCACGGTCAACCAATCGCTCGACATGCCGAACATTATAGAAGGCGAAATTTCGCCCTGCACCGAAGAATTAGTCACTTACTCCTTTGCCGGTTCGGAAACCATGACGAGATACGAATGGGAATTGCCCGACAATGCAGTAGTAGTGAGGGGTAGATACTCCTCACAGGTGTCGCTTTACTTTACCGACAACACGCCGGCGGACATTATCCTCAAAGGCGAAAACGGTTGCGGAACAGGTGCAGTGCCGTTGCAAATCAATCCCAACCAAACCTATTACCCTTTCTTTAACGAAAGTGCATGCGTGGGTAGCGACTTTGACAGACACGACTTCCGGCTTGGTGTACAGGACAGCATCGGCTATTTTGTATACCAAAAAGATCTGCATACCGTTGCAGGTTGCGACAGCGTTATTTCCCTTGCGATCAACATTCTGCCTCTGCCTCAGGTTACCATCACCCCCGAAGATAATTTGCTCTGCAATCTCGGCGACGACATCACTCTGTTTGCCGTTGATACTGCTATTCTCAGCGATTTGACGCCTTTGGATAGCAACGAAATGTTTATATTCGATTGCGAAATTGAATATGAATGGAATACGGGCGATGTGGGTGCATCGCTGACAACAGCACCACTCATCACCACCACCTATATCGTAACAGCGACCACGTCGAGCGGTTGTTGGGCAACGGCAAGCCAAACGGTGGTCGTCAGTACGCTTGCACCACAAACCCTTTCTGCCGAGATTTGCGAGGGTGAAATTTTTTCCGATTTTGGATTTAATGTCGGCACTTCGGGCACGCATACACGAACGATTTTGCAAGACGGTTGCAATGTAGATCTCGTGCTTAATCTGACGGTTCACGACACAACTCATACGCTCATTCAAGATGTTGCTTGCTACGGCATTCCTTATCAGGATCATGGCTTGAACCTCACGCTGTATCAGGAGGGTTTGCACGAGGAAACGTTCCGTTATTTGCGTTCCACAACCGGTTGCGACAGTATAGTTACGGTGGAGATTTTGGTAAATCCCAATCCCACCACTACTATTCGCGATACGGTTTGCCAAAATGCACCCTACAACGGGCATGGTTTCAGTTTGCCTGCTCAAACCATTGCCGGCGAGTTTACGCACAGTCGCCAAGTTACAACGGCGTTGGGTTGCGACAGCACGATTGTTCTGTATTTACAGGTGAATCCGGTGCTTGCCACTATCATCAGTGATGAGGATTGCATAGGCAACCGCTATCAAAAGCATGGTTTCGACATTCCGCTCACTACAGCCGGGGAAATGACACAAACCCGATATTTGCACTCCGTTGTAACCGGGTGCGACAGCGTGGTTACGGTGAATATAACCGTTTGGGAATCGGGTTTGGATACGGTGTATTTGGAGAGTTGCGACAGCGTGTACTATCGTGGAGAATGGTATCATGCCTCCGTAGATACGACCCTAAAATTAGGTGCTTGTAATTTTTCGGAAACGGCGATTATAACGGTAAATCATTCGTATTTTGAACGGCAGGATTTCTACGGGATAGATTCGGTCGTTTATCAATCTACGGCGTATTACCGCGACACGGTTTTGATATTTACAAACCAAACTGCGGGCGGTTGCGATAGCGTTTTGGAAGTTCATATCTCGTTCTGTCAACGCACAAATGGCAGCCTGAATTTGGAGGCTTGCGAGCAAATTACTTACAACGGCATAACATTTTTTAACGATACCATTTTTACGGATACCCTTGTAAACGCTGCCGGTTGCGATAGTTTACTAACAGTAAATTTAACGGTTCACCAGTCATACTTTGAACAGCAAAATTTGTCCGGCTACGATTCGTTGGAATTTATGTCTAAGTATTATTATCGTGATACGGTTCTAACCCATGCATACCAAACCGCTCAAGGATG
>WRKV01000030.1 GCA_009777915.1 Bacteroidales bacterium
CTAATACTTTTTTTGAGAGCAAAAAAAGTATTCAAAAAAACTCTTTGCAGGAAATACGTCGCCGCTACGCTCTGACATTTCCTGCGGTAACGTATTCGTCGCTACGCTCCTCATAATTGATAACGCTGCGCCGTTTCTATTCACTAATCACTATTCACTATTCACTATTCACTATTCACTATTCATTATTCACTATTTTTCGTGGGTTTATTAACAATTTGCGAAAGTTATCAACAATTTAACACTTTTTAACAAAAAAAATATACGAAAATCGGGGGGTCGAGCGTTATATAGATGTGAACCGTGAGGGGTGAACTGTGAATAGAATAATGAACCTAAAAAACCAAATCAAATTATGCAGCAAAAAAGCCTATCCATCGAACAAATGCTAAAAGGAACAACGCCTATACACATAGCAAAACACAATTTCAAAAACTTCAAAGAGGCTAAACATTGGGCAAAGACACACATGGTTGGAACGTATAAAAACGAACACACCCACCAAGACATACGTGTGGCAAAAATTACAATTGATAAGTATTTGAGCGAAAGTGCGATCAAAAAAAGTGTGAGCGTTGATGCACACCTGTCTGCATTACAAAAACTCGACGAATTGATAATAACGTCCATTCTAAAAGAAACAAAAAATGACCGGCATGAGGATCACAATATCAAAGAAATTCAACGATTGTACGGAGCCATAAACTACGAAAACAAGATTTATCCTGTGAAAATAACCGTAAAGGTTATCATAAATCAATGGAGTAATGCATATTCCTACGAAATTGTAAAAATAGAAAGCCCGACAATTCTTGTATGAATCATCGGGACAATCTATTTTAGGTGGGATCCATGGAAACCTCATACATTCAACTGTTGTTTTAATACATACCCGATTTCCTGTCGAATGCTGTTAATTTCCCCTCTGCTGATATTCGCCAATCGGTGGCGTAACACAGGTCACCTAATGTGTTTCTGAGTGCAAAGTTACAAATAATTTTCGAAATATGCAATTTTTTTTTGATTTTTTTCTTAATACTTTTTTTGAGCCCTATTTCCTAATACTTTTTTTGAGAGCAAAAAAAGTATTCAAAAAAACTCTTTGCAGGAAATACGTCGCCGCTACGCTCTGACATTTCCTGCCATAACGTATTCGTCGCTACGCTCCTCATAATTGATAACGCTGCGCCTTTTCTATTCACTAATCACTGGGAGACGCATGCGTCGCCCCTACTATTCACTAAATTTCGTGGAGTTATTAACAATTTGCGAAAGTTATCAACATTTTAACACTTTTTAACAAAAAAAATATACGAAAACAAGGGGGTCAAGCGTTATATAGATGACGGGATATAAATCCCGAAAAATTTATTAACTAAAAATCGAAAGTTATGGAAAAAAATCAAATTGCCATTTATCAATCCGATGACTCTGTTCAGTTGGAAGTTCTGATGGAAAACGAAAATGTTTGGCTTACGCAAGCCCAAATGTCAGAATTGTTCGAAAGAGATCGAACAGTAATTACCAAGCACATCAAGAACATTTTCAAAGAAGGTGAATTAAATAAAGAAGTGGTATGTGCAAAATTTGCACATACCACTCAACATGGTGCTATCAAAGGGAAAGCACAGACAACAGATGTAGAATTTTACAATCTTGATGTCATTATTTCCGTTGGCTATCGTGTTAAATCCCCCAAAGGCACTCAGTTTCGTCAATGGGCAACCCAGGTTTTGAAATCGTATTTAGTTGAAGGATATGTAGTCAACGAAAAAGTTCTAAAAGAAAAAAATTCGGAACTTCTCAATCAATTACAAACGCTTTCGGTTCTGATTATTAACGAATTACCTATAGCAAAGAAGATGATTATGGAGATGATAACGTCTCATCATCAAGCATGACTCTTGCCGTCATGTCGAGCGGAGTGCACGCAGTGCACGAAGTGGAGACATCTCCCGGCTATCTCGGCTCAAACTAATTATCCCGCACACAACGGAGTGCGACCCCGTGGTGCTTCTCGTAGTAGCCCTGAGGCCAGACAAGGCTTCTATTGATGCCTAAGGCATGCACAGTCGTGGTGCTAAGCTCTGAAGACGACCAGTAGCCCGAATGCTCATCCGTGAGACTCGTAGCGACCGCCGTGAAGCTAGAACCACCCCAAGTACCCTCCCTGTTTACAGCAAAAATACCCGAACCGGAAGTACCCATATAGGTATTAGCTATGATACCTACACTACCAAAGAGAGCAGGAAGACTATATCCAAGAGCAGTATGTAAATTCGCAAAATCATCCGTAATAGGGACACGCCAAGGCTCAGGACAAAGCTGATCAGCATAACGCATTACAAAACACCAAGTGAAGTAGTGACCATGAAAACCATTGGTGGCATTACGACATTCGGTCATATTGTTGTCGACGATCCAGCTCGTTTTATCACAATTAGTAACCGACACAGCGTCCGACCAAACTTGAGAACCCACAGTCCACGTCTGCGTTTCGATATCGGCATTACCACCCCAACTTACAGCACCGAAGGTTCCCGAATTAATCGCCCCTGTACAACTTATGGATGTAAGAAAGTCTATAACCGTATGCAGTCCACTCACATTAGACGTAATCGCACTGCCACAGGAGTTAGTAGCTATCGCGTAGTAGTACACACCAGCTGCGTCGACTGTTGTTACGGGAGGTGCAAGTGTGTTTTCTGTGGCACTAATCACCTCTAAGCCACCTGATGGGGTTGCCGTTGTATTCGAATACCACTGCACGGTAGGCGTTGGCGTGCCTATGGGCACAGGATTGATGGAGAGTGTATAGTCAAAAGGTACGTTTTGCCATGTGGTTTGGTCGCCTGTTGGTGTAATCATGCCAATGGTGGGCGATGCATTGAGGGTGATACTACCATGTAGCAACTCCACGCCGCAAGTATTGCTCACAGTATAGTGGTGAGTGCCGGGGGTTGTTGGTGCGCCTTTAATGGAAACAGGCCATGCGTATTCCCGGTCGCCGAGCGAAGTCGAGGCGTCGCCGGATACTGTAATGCCCGAAGGAGGATTTTCAAAAGAATGGATGCGTGTGCCATCTGTCCACCAAGTGATAATCAAGGTTCGTCCGATGACCGAAGGAAATTCGATATCCTCTATCTGCTCGCCAGGGCAGAGGGTTTGATGCAAGGGGGCGTCAGGACACCACTGCGGAATCGGACAATGAGCAAAACTTTGGGTCGCAAAAGCTGCAAAAACTAAGATTAGGGTGATTTTTTTCATAAGTATTTTGATTTAATTTTTGATTTCGGGCAATAAAAAAAACGGACTTAACAAATCCGTTTAAGAGGTTTTCGACGACCCGATATGCAAATAAGAAAAGTCCGCAATTGCGAACATTAACTTATTCTTGCATATCTTGAAAGTGTCGAAATTTCTTAAACAAGAATTGTAATGCTATATTTATTTTTTTATTTTTACATATTTTTTCGATTAAAATTCAAGTGCAAAGATACAAAAAAAATTCCAATTCACAAAAAAATTTGCTCAAATCAGATATTTTTCGTAACTTTGCAAGAAAATTAAATCAATTAGCCATGCAAGTAGTAAGCGCCCAAGATTTCGCAACAGATGTCAACAGATATTTTGATATGGCACGCAGAGAACAACTGCTTGTCAATGATGGAAAATATACGTTTGAAATTGCCTTTCAGCCAGAACAACCAATTCTTGAACCTGACGACGATTTTCGTTCGGCAATTACAGCAGATGAATTGAAAAAAAGAATGCACGTCTCAATTCGTAATTTTTTTGCTGATAAACAATGAAAGTGATTTTTTTGCCAAAAGTTCAGGACTATTTGAATAGTCTTGTCCCTATTCTCTACGAGAATGGATATTTCGGGTTTGTAGAAGGTGCTATAAATTATGTTGATGACTTGATTGACGATATTGAAACCAACCTCTTTGTAAAGCAACACAAACTCGCACCGCAACATTTCAACCAATACGGAAAGGATATGCTTTACGCCTCGTTCAAGAAAAATAGACAAACAACGTGGTACGCATTTTTCACAAAATACAACGAAAACGGTGAGATTGTTTATTTGGTTAGATACATCGCCAACAACCACACCGTTGCACAGTATTTGTAATTCTATAAAATCATGTTAAAAAAAGAAAATAAATGTTCGTTTTGTGGAACGGGAGAAAAACAAGTGAAATTGTTCTACGGAAACAATGCGTTTGTGTGTGAAAATTGTATCGCTACAGGACAAAAACTGCTCGAAGAGCAAGATAAAAAACGAAACATCGAAAATTTATCGCCCATTGACGTCAAAAAACCGAGAGAAATCAAGGAATTTTTAGATCAATACGTCATTGGTCAAGATGATGCCAAACGCACGCTTGCCGTAGCGGTTTACAACCATTTCAAACGCATCACTTACCAAAAACAAGATGAGCTCAACGACGTTGAAATCGAAAAATCCAACATCATCATGGTGGGTGCAACCGGAACCGGAAAAACCCTTATGGCACGCACGATTGCAAAGATGTTGAATGTCCCGTTTTGCATTGCCGATGCCACTGTTTTGACCGAAGCGGGCTATGTTGGCGAAGATGTGGAAAATATCTTAACGCGGTTGTTGCAAGCAGCGGATTACAACATTGCTGCGGCAGAACGTGGCATTGTATTCATTGACGAGATTGACAAAATCGCAAGAAAAAGCGACAATCCTTCACTCACGCGCGACGTGTCGGGCGAAGGTGTGCAGCAAGCATTGCTCAAACTCTTGGAAGGTGCACATGTCAACGTTCCCCCGCAAGGCGGACGTAAACATCCCGATCAAAAATTAATTACCATCAACACCAAAAATATCTTGTTTATCGCAGGCGGTGCATTCGATGGAATTGAACCTCGAATTGCATCTCGATTGAACACGAATACCATCGGTTTTGTTAATGTGCAAGCCGACGAAGTTGATAAAGACAACATCATTAAATATGTGGCTCCACAAGACTTGAAAAGTTTCGGTTTGATTCCGGAAATTGTCGGACGTTTTCCGGTGGTAACAAGCCTGAATACCTTAGATAGAGAGGCTTTGCGACGAATCTTGATTGAACCGAAAGATGCATTGGTCAAACAATACACGAAACTGTTGGAAATTGACAACATCAAATTGATTTTCGATGACGGTGCATTGGATTTTGTTGTTGATAAAGCCATTGAATTCAAACTCGGAGCACGTGGACTTCGGTCGATTTTGGAAGCCATTATGACCGATGCCATGTTTGAATTGCCATCCGACCAAAACAGTGCAAAACTGCATATTACAGTCGATTACGCTAACAAACAGTTGTCCGGAAAGGTATTGAAACAATTAAAATCTGCATAATAAATTTGTTATTTCTAAAATTTTTTGTATCTTTGCAAGGCATAATGTAACTAAATGTCAAAATTTCGACATATTATTCCCTGTATGGGGTTGTTTTTGGGACTGTTTTTTCTGTCTTTCTCTCTGAGTGCAGAGGGAGGATTGTCGCCTAAATCAAGCTCTACAACCTTTGATATCACAGGTGGTAACGTATTTTGTGAAGGAGAAAATTCAACAACAACTCTTACCGTGCAAGTGCCGACATATCTTCCGTTTAACAAAAAATATGTGTGGAATGGTGTTGATGGAACGGCTTCTATTACTGTAACTCCGACTGCTGATACAACTTTTTTTGTTGAAGTTTATGATGCTACAGAAGATACGCTGTTGGGCGTTGCTCAGAAAACGATTTACATTACCACACGACCTACTGCGACGCGTGTCAACGATACGCTTTGTCCGGGTTTGGACAGAGAGGCAATAGTTGGTATGAGGAATACTACAGCGAAGTATTTTCTTTGGTTTCCTGATCCCGACAATCTCTCCTATAATGCTCCGTACAACCAGTGGAATCCTCCGCCAACTACGGACAGTATCAATATCTGGACTCCCGTGCATCCGCCTCCTGCACAAGTCACGCGAAGTAAGTTTTTCGTTCAGATGTCGACACACCCAATGACGGAGTACGGCTTTGAAAACCATTGCTGGGCGACGGATTCAGCGTTTGTTGAAGTTGATGATGCAAGGTTTGAACTTGTTGGAGATACGACTATTTGTGAGGGTAGCACCACAACTTTGATGATTGTCGGCAATACCAGTGGCGATATTTTGTGGAGAAATGTAGCAGACAGTGTTTTGGCGGTCAATGTAGATAGCATCACCGTTGAGATTCCTGATGTTGGCTTGTTTTCGTTCTTTTTAGAAGCAGAGGATTACAGGGGTTGTCCGGCTACAAAGGAAATCGTTGTTCGTGGTCTTGCCGTTCCAAGCGGTGTTTATATTTTGCCGGATACGGGAATGATTTGTCGCGGTTCATCAACGTTTTTGACTGCTATATCTGATAATGGCGAAAGTTATCTTTGGAGTCATGCCAACGAAACAACTCCGTATATTGAAGTTTTTCCTCGTCAGCGAACGGAGTACAAAGTTACGGTTTTTGGAGGTCCCAATCTGACCGGATGCCACGCAAATTCGGATGCTATAGCCATCAATGTGGAAAACTGCGATTTGATTTATTTTCCGACTGCCATTCGACTGTCTTCACCAAATCCTGTCAATAGAATTTTCAAACCTATCGGCGTCCCGCATGACTACACACAATACTATTTTGCAGTTTTTGATCGTTGGGGACAACTTATTTTTGAATCTCGCAATTTAGATCTCGGTTGGGACGGAACGCATCAAAACCAAAACGTTCGTCCGGGAGTTTACGGATTTGTATTTCGATTGAATAACAAAGGTGATGTTTGGGAAAGAATCGGAACCATTACGGTTATTGACTAAGAGGCGGTTTTGAGAACTTCAATTATTCGGACACAGAGACACTCGAAATGTCCGTTTGTAAATCCTCCCACTGTTGCATGGCGTTGTCGATTTTTTCTTTGAGTTTGTTGTAATCAATAAAAATTTGACTGTTGGTGATATTCGCCGGATTCATTAGTAATTCATCCATTTCGGTTTTCTTTTTTTCCAAATTTTCAATCTCTATTTCTAATTTTTCAATTTGGTTCTGACGACGACGTTCTTTGCGTTCTTGATCTTTTTTCTTTTGACGTTCTTGTTCGTTTGTTGTGATGGATTTGGCTGTGCCCGTAGAGGCAGGCTTGAAACCTGCTCTTACAGAATCCGTCTTCACCCGGTTTAATTCATTCAAATTTTCGATATTTCTCGATTCCAAAAATTCATAGACATCACCAATATGCATTTTGATTTTTTTATCCTTAAATTCGTAGACTTTATCAGTCAAACCTTGCAAAAAATCTCGGTCGTGCGAAACCAAAATCATGGCACCATCATATTTCAACAACGCCATTTTCAGAACATCTTTCGAACGCATATCCAAGTGGTTCGTAGGTTCGTCAAGTATCAGTAAATTCACGGGAGTGAGCAATAATTTTGCTAAAGCCAATCGCATTTTTTCTCCTCCCGAAAGCACTTTAACTTTCTTATCAATTTCATCACTTCCAAACAAAAAACTTCCCAAGATATTTCGGATTCTCGGACGAATATCGCCTACAGCAATATCATCTATCGTTTGAAAAACGGTTTTTTCGCCATCCAAAAGGGAGGCTTGATTTTGTGCAAAATAACCGACTTGCACTTGATGTCCTAATTTTGCTACGCCGTTGAACGGAATTTCATGCATCATAATTTTGGAAAGCGTAGTTTTTCCTTCGCCGTTTTTTCCTACGAACGCAACCTTTTCGCCACGTTCGAGCATGAACGTAACACCATCTAAAACTAAATTTTCGTCGTATTTTTTTACGACATTTTCAACTTCAACCACAACTTTTCCCGAATGTGGCGACGGCGGAAACTTAAAGTGCATCGTGGATGTATCGATTTCGTCGATTTCAATACGATCCATTTTATCCAACAATTTGATTCGCGATTGTGCTTGTCGTGCTTTCGTTGCTTTCGCCCGAAAACGCTCGATAAATCGCTCCATATCGGCAATTTCTTTTTGCTGATTATTGTAAGCATTCACTTGCGTTTTTCGGCGTTCTTCACGTTGAACAACGTATTCCGAATACGATGCTTTGTAATCCTCAATTTTTCCGAGAACAATTTCAATCGTACGTTTCGTTACTGCATCTAAAAATGCACGGTCGTGCGAGACCAAAACAACCGCACCATCGTAGTTTTGCAAGAACGTTTCTAACCATTGAATCGACTCGATATCCAAGTGGTTTGTAGGTTCGTCCAACAACATCACATTAGGACGTTGCAACAAAATTTTTGCCAATTCCACACGCATTTGCCAACCCGAACTGAACTCGCTGATTTTTCTCGAAAAATCGCTATGTTTGAACCCTAATCCCAGTAAAACTTTTTCAGATTCGGCTTGTTTGTTTGCCCCGCCAATCATGTGATAGCGTTCATTTGCATCGTGCAAGGCGACCATTAATTTGTGATAATTTTCACTTTCAAAATCGGTACGTTCGCTCATGTCGAGGGTCAAACGTTCGATGGTTTTTTCCAAATGTGCGGCTTCTTCGAAAGCGGTCAATGCCTCGTCAATTACGGTTCTCGATGAATGCGGAATAATTTCTTGCGGTAAATAGCCGGTCGTATGTCCCGAAGTTATGACCGCATTGCCACTTTCGGGTTGCATTTGTTTGGCTAAAATTTTGAGTAGTGTCGATTTTCCTGCACCGTTTTTTCCGGCTAAACCTATGCGATCATTGTCGGCGATAATAAACGAAACACCTTTGAATAAATTTTTTCCCGAGAACTGAACTGAAATGTTATTAACGGATAACATTACGAAACTTGTTTCATTTTTTCGATGACACTTGCGGGGTTTTTATCCGCAAAAATCGAATAGCCGGCGACCAAAACGTTAGCACCCGAATCGCTGAGTTTTCGGGCATTTTCAAGATTTACACCACCATCAACTTCGATTAACAAATTCGGATTAAATTTGTTTTTCAACACGACCAAATCTTCGATTTTTCGATAGGTATTTTCGATAAATTTTTGTCCGCCGAAACCCGGATTTACGCTCATAATCATCACAAGATCGCAATTTTCAAGCACATTTTCCAGCACCGAAACGGGCGTATGCGGATTGAGAGCAACACCTGCTTTCATGCCCGATTGTTTGATGTGTGTGAGTGTGCGATGCAGATGTGTACACGCTTCTGCATGAACCGTCAAAATATCCGCACCAACTTCTTTGAATGAATGGATATAGCGGTCGGGGTCAACAATCATCACATGCACATCCAACGGCTTTTTGGCGTGTTTTTTAATGTGTGAAACAACGGGCTGTCCAAACGAGATATTCGGAACAAAAACGCCGTCCATAACATCAATATGAATCCAATCGGCAACGCTTTGATTGATCATTTCGATGTCGGTTTGCAGGTTTGCAAAATTTGCATTTAATAAACTTGGAGCAATGAGCATAACGATATTTTTTGCAAAGATACGAAAAAAAAACTGATATACAAAATGCAAATTTACAATTTAATAACACATAATTGGTTTTTTTTTCGTATCTTTGTCGAAATAAATACATCACAAATGTTAAATATCGTATTATTAGGTCCTCCCGGATCAGGAAAAGGCACTCAAGCTGTAAATTTAGTCAAAGAATTTGGCTTAAAACACATTTCTACAGGCGAATGTTTGCGTATGGAAATCCAAGCACAAACACCTATTGGCAAGGAAGTGGAACGAATTATTGCAAGTGGAAATTACGTTTCCGACGAAATTGTGAACGAAATTATTGAGCGTTTTGAGAGGCTATATCCCGATGTGAATGGTTATCTCTTCGATGGTTATCCACGCACCATCTCTCAAGCAGAATTTTTGGATCAATCGTTGAAATCGCAAGGCCACTCGGTCATAGCAGCCATCTATTTAGATGTTGAAGATAAGATTTTGGTAGAACGTATTCAACAACGCGGACGAATTTCTAACCGTGCTGATGATAACGTGGAAACAGCCATGACACGTATTAAAGTATACCACGAAAAAACTCGAATTTTAGATACGTATTACGAAAAACAAAACAAACTTCATGTGGTTCCCGGAAACGATACGATCGAAGCAACTTGGGCGAAAATAAAGGCTATCGTGGAAAAATTGTAATATGGCAGGTTCGAACTTTGTGGATTATGTGAAAATCTTTTGTCGTTCGGGCAAAGGCGGAGCGGGATCCAAACATTTTTTGCGTACTCGCAGTAATCCGCGTGGTGGTCCGGACGGCGGAGATGGCGGACGTGGCGGACATATTATCCTTAAAGGTAATGCTCAACTTTGGACGTTGTTACATTTGAAATACACCAAACATCTCCATGCGGAAGACGGTGAAGGTGGCAGCAGAAGTCAACTTCACGGTGCAGACGGAAAAGATGTGATTATTCAAGTGCCGCTCGGAACTGTTTTACGTGATGCGGAAACGATGGAAATCGAAGGAGAAATCACGGAAGACGGGCAGACGTTCATCGTGCTTAAAGGCGGACGAGGCGGCTTGGGAAACGAACATTTCAAAACATCTACAAATCAAGCACCAACCTATGCACAACCCGGCGAACCGAGAGTTGAAGCATGGAAAGTTTTGGAATTAAAAATCCTCGCAGATGTAGGATTGGTCGGATTTCCGAATGCCGGAAAGTCTACGTTGCTATCCGTTGTTTCGGCTGCAAAACCTGAGATTGCAGATTATCCTTTTACAACATTGGTGCCGAATTTGGGAATCGTTTCCTATCGCGATCATCAATCGTTTGTCATGGCAGATATTCCCGGAATTATCGAAGGAGCATCTGATGGAAAAGGGCTTGGACTCCGCTTTTTACGGCACATTGAACGAAATTCGCTTTTGCTGTTTATGATTCCGTGTGACACAAAAGATATCAAAAAAGAATATAAAATTCTGCTCAACGAATTGAAAAAACATAATCCCGAACTCATGCAAAAAAAGCGGATTTTGGCGATTACTAAATGTGATTTAGCAGATGACGAATTAATCAAAGCATTCCAAAAAGAAGTGCCAAAAGGTGTTCCAACTGTCTTTATTTCCGCCGTTTCCGGAAAAGGCATCCAAGAATTGAAAGACATCATTTGGAAAGAAATACAGGGTTAAATCGGTGAGAAATAGACTACTTTTTTAGTCTCGAAAAATTTTTCATCAAAATAATTCGGAATATCAAAAAACGTGGTTTGACTTTCGAATCCGAGAAATTCTTCGGATAAATCTCCACCTTTCAAATACAAAATTCCATTCGGAAGTTCGTTGTGATTTGCTTTCGAGATATTCTTTTTAACCCAACTCAAAAACTCCGGAAACGCTGTAACGGCACGGCTTATCACAAAGTCATATTGAGCTTTCAATGTTTCGGCACGTGCTTGTTCCGCTTTGACATTGGTTAGTCCAACCGCATTCGAAATTTCGGAAACTACTTTGATTTTTTTAGCAATCGAATCCACCAAATGAAATTCACATTCGGGAAACATAATTGCCAGTGGAATCCCCGGAAATCCGCCACCCGTACCGACATCCAAGATTTTGGTTTCGGGTTTGAATTGAATGACTTTGGCAATCGCCAACGAATGCAAAATATGTTTTTCGGTGATATTTTCAATATCTTTTCGAGAAATTACATTGATTTTTTCGTTCCAATCGGCATACAATTCAGGCAATATCGCAAACTGTCGATATTGTTTCTCCGTTAAATTCGGAAAATATTGTTCAATTACCAAGCCCATCGATCATTCACATAACCCGTTCCGTCTCTCGGTGTAAGAGACCTGATACGACGGCGTTTATCCGGATCTTTATCCGTACGACTAATCACTAAATTAAGTCCGAGTTGTAAATTAATTGCCCGCATTTTAATCACTTGGAGTGAACTAATTTTATCAACCATAAAATAAAGTTGCAAAGGTCCGGCATTGACTGCAAAACCACCGCCAAAATTAAATGCGTTTTCGTTGATGATCGCATTGTTCAGACAAACTTGGAAATTACGTCCGACCATGCGAGTGTAAGCAATCGTCAGCACATTATTTTTCCGTCTGCCGATTTGCGAATTCCACATGATACCGAGCTGATCTTTGTCGGTAATGTTGTAGAAACCGCTAAGATTGTAAGATGTGCGAAGTGGACTGCGATATGAGGAAAACGTTGAATCGACTTTTTCGAGTTGTAAAAAATCGGATATCGAATCCAAAAAACTTGTAACCGCTTTATACATATCGAAATTGTTTTCATTAAAAATATCTTCCAAATGCGAAACTCCGGAATACACAAAAGGTTCTTCTTGTCCGCGTGAAGTGATACGTTCCACCTCGTTTTTCCAATTGATAAATCCGATATCGTTGATACTCGCCCCTACTGAAATCCGCTCGTTGAATTCATAAACTCCACCCAAATCAAAACCTATTCCCAAATTTTTGGTCAGATCAAAATTCTCCGGCAAGGATTGATTTATCGTAATATCCGGTCTAATCGTGTGGGTGTAAGGTGTAACATTCGGATCCAATTCATCAATAAACAGGTGAATTTTCGAACGTTCGGTATACACATTTGCCAATCCTGAAAGCAATTTAACTCGTCCGCCAACACTGATTTGTTGATTTATTTCTCGAGAATAACCGAGCGAAAGAGCCGCATAAGCATTCATATCAAAATAGTTGCCATCAAGTGCATCTGCTCCCTCTAAACCCATATATCCACCGTTGCCCGTAAGAAAAAAACTCAAGGTATTTTTCGTCAAAAGTGTATTGTAATAAGCCTCAACACCAAGCCCCATGTGGAATTGATTGTTTTCGCCAATTTTGAAACCAAGACTAAACAAATCTAAATTAAAATCAAAACCGATATTATTTTCTGTTGATAGTCCACTGATGATTCCGTTAATATCCAGTAATTTTCGACCTTCTCTTTCTATGAACGATCTATCAATTGTGAATGCATCATTATTGAGTTGAGATTGTATTCCGGGCAATCCGATATAGGTGTGATAAGGGACGTAATAAGCAGGATTGTATTTATTTTGCTGAGGCAGTAAACTCAAAAAATTCATCGTATAGCCATGTTGTGCATAGCCTGTAACCGTTGAAAACAGTAGGAAAACATACAATATACTATATTTGAATTTTAATTTCATGATCTATTAAATTCCGTCAAAAAGGTCTTCCAATGAATCGAGAATTTCTCCCGAGACGATGATTCTTGCACCCAGCATTACTCTCAAAAAGCCTTCGGTTTCGCTGTTTTCAAAAATGCTGACCAAACTATGCGACTCCCAATCGCTTGTACTCAAAATTCCTTTTATCCAAAGGTATTGCGTGTTGAGCAAATTTTCAATTTGACTGCCAACCAGACGAATTTCCAATTGCGAAACAGCCGGATTTATGACATGTCCGTCCAAACCAACAGGGGCTCCGGGAATTTCGAGAGGTCTTCTTTCGGTTTCGTTGAAGTTTCTGATCATCCATATCGAATCAATAATTTGATGGTGTTCGTCCATCAAATACAGGTACACGGTTGCGTCCAACGGAAATGCGTTGTGCAGATTTGCTCTGAGCGTGAAAGATTCAATTCCTTTGGAAACAGGCAGTCCTGCGAAGTTTATGGTATCTGACACGACCAAATTTCCGACGGTCAATTCCATCGGAATTTCAGCACCGACTGCCACTTTAAGAATCGAATTTTTTGAAACGAAATTCGGACTTTGCATCGGGTGATCCGGGTTAAGCGTAACCTTTGCTCCATACTGAACGCGATAAGGGAGATATCCCGAATTTCCATTGATTAAATCTTGAATTTCTTCTTGGAATGTCGTTACAACCGGCGGTGCGAAGGGCGTTAGAGGATAATCCAAACGTTTGTCGTCGAGCAACAGTGTTTTGCTTGGTCCGGGAACTCCTTGCGAATTACGTGTGAGCGTTGTGATTTCTGCATCTAACCGAGTCGGAAGTCCCAAACCGTTTGTAACCGAAAGCGTCATATCCGCTTTTTTTATGTCCAAAAATTCCATCGGAAATCTGTCGAAAATGGGCAGATCTACTGTATTTATACTCGTTGTAAATTCTTTTTGTCCAAAATAACCATACGCCAAATCAACATCTATATTTTCAAAAAACGTTCCAATTTCGGTGGTCGCTGTATAGGGAAATCTAACGAGTGTATCTCTAAAAATTGTAATCGTACAATTGAAGTTGATTTTATGCGGATTGCTCGGATCGGAATTGTCAGGAATAATGCGGGATTTGGAAAGATCTATGTTTATATTTCGGTTTTGCCAACCGGACGTTACACCGGGAAGAAGTTCCGAAAACGTTAGCGGTCGCCCTAAAGAATCCAAGATATTAGATGTGGTTATGTCGAATCTGACTCTATTTCGAATATAGGTAAAAATTCTAAATCGAAAATTCAAAAAATCATTGAACGCCGAATCAAGACGCGTGCCTGGATCCAAGATCCATCGCATACTGAATGTTTCTTGCGTTCGAACCGAGTCGTTCGGCGAGACCGAACCCCAAGAGACGCTGTCTCCCGCAGCAATGAGAATCGGAGATAACACTTGTTCGGATATTTGATTGGGAATATCAAGTGCCAAACCGGGGAAATCAAGCATATTTTCCATTTGATAAACCAGTTTCAACAAGCCGTTTTCATCTGTGATAACGTATTGTGTGGAATTTTTCAATAATTGTCCAAACGACAAACGTGCGTCCGTCAAAGGAATCACCAAATCGTAGGTAAAATTATCGGAAATTCCGATGTTGCCGAAGTCCAAATCGCCTTCCTTAAAGCACGAGTTGGTCAGCAAAGACAACCCCAAAATGAGAGAACATATAGACAAATATCTTTTCATAAACACAATTTTGCTTTGCAAAGATACAAAAAAAAATCAATTTATTCGTTTTTTGGCAAAACTTTTTTTTGAGGAGCGACTTCGAGTTGGTCAAATTCACGTTCACGTCCGGTGTTGCTTTGCAGGTACGCATGTGCGTACATGACGCCTTTGCTTCCGCTGAATTGCAAGCCACAAGCGACATTCGGAGCTTTTTGAAATATCATACGCAAGTCTTGAACGTAGATATTCAGATTAGATTCTTCTTGCATTTGTGCGGAAAAATTGTGAGATCGAATGGTTTTCGACAACACTTTTTGTTGGTCAAAAAACATTCGAATATGCAATAAGGTTTCTTCTTCTGTTGCAAAAAAAATGTGATGTCCGATCATTGCAAAAAAGTATGCCGATTTTTTTGGGAAAAACCCAAACAGGCTGTTTGGTAAGAGATCCGGAAGATATATGCGATGAATTCTGGTCAATGTTTCGATGGCTCGATGCGGTGGCGAATAGTTGACTAAACGTTGCAACAAAAATTTAGTTTCATCTAAGTCGCTGCATTGAAAGGCTACAGCCGTACGCATTTCACCGTAGCCGTCCAAAAATTTGAAATAGGATAATTCTTGCGAAATGATATTCGAAAATGTTTCTTTGGTCAGGGTTGCCAAGCCTTCGTAATGATTGTTCAATGCATTATCACGGGGTTCCAAGAGATGATGTTCGTCTAAAAACGTTCGAAATTGTTCTTGAAATTCCGAAAAACTTTCAACATTCAGATTAAAAAAAAATCGCGTTGTAGATGGCAAGACATTAGCGATTGCTGAGGGTTTAGGCGTTTTGTAGGCGAGTATGTCTAAAAAAAAAGTCTGTGATTTCGGTTGCGTAGCATAGCCCGTCAGCCAAGTTTGGTCGGCACGATTGACCAAATCGTATTCGATCCATTTTGAGAACATTCCCAATGCTTGAAGCATGGTTGCATAGTCCGATTTCACTTGATTTTTCAGGCTTTTCGTTAATTCCGGAATTTGAATAAATAAATTTGCAGGCACATTTTTCCCTGCTGAATTTAGCACTTTTTCCAATGCCAAATCATTCAACAAATTGGTTGAATTTTGAATTTGATTCAACGCTTCTTGCAACAAATCATCATCAGACGAAGCTATAAAAATTCCGTTCGAAAAGCCTCCATAAACAGGTGTTTTGTCGATTTCAAATGCAACGATTTTGTTATCATCATTTTTTTGTTTGTTCAAAAAACGTTCGAACACACGCTGTTGCAAAGCATCTACATTCAGCAGTAAAAGATACTCCGCTTTGTTGTTCCGAAGATGTGCCGAAAACCAAAAATCGTTGATATTTATGACGGGGTCAAAATTTTTCAAACCATTGATAATTTCAGTGTTTAAGCCATTTGGATTTAAGTCGAACAATCCGGAAATCGTTGCATGTTGACGTTCTAAATAATTCAAAAAATCGCTTGCATTATTCACTCTCAACAAGACCATAGCATCTGTTGGAACAGCCGAAAGCACAGGTTTTACATCTCGTTTCACGGTAACATAAAATCGCACGGCGAAAAATAAAGCAACACACAACAGTATTGCAGTTATTGCGATTAGAGCAAGTTTCAGAGTTTTATTCATAGGAAAGATTAAGTTGAATGATGAGCTGCAAAGATACGATTTTTTTTTGAATTTTACGCCATTAATTTTTTGTAACGAAAACGTTTTGGGGCAAGATCGCCCAAGCGTTTTTTCTTATTTTCCTCGTATTCGGAGTACGTTCCTTCGAAGAAATAAACTTGCGAATCGCCTTCAAACGCGAGGATATGGGTGCAAACGCGATCCAAAAACCAGCGGTCGTGCGAGATGATTACGGCACAACCTGCGAAGTTCTCCAAACCTTCTTCCAGTGCACGCAGAGTGTTCACATCAATGTCGTTCGTTGGTTCATCGAGCAACAACACATTACCTTCGGATTTCAGTGTTAACGCCAATTGCAGACGATTTCGTTCGCCGCCCGAAAGTACGCCCGCTTTTTTTCCTTGATCCGCACCACCGAAATTAAAACGTGAAACATACGCACGCGAATTCACCAACTGCCCGCCCAGACGCATTTGTTCATTACCTTCCGATACCACTTCCCACACGGTTTTTTCAGGGTCGATGCTGGCATGTTGTTGATCCACGTAGGCGGCTTTGACCGTTTCGCCCACTTTGAATTCGCCGTTGTCGGGATTTTCCAAACCCATGATCATGCGGAATAGCGTGGTTTTCCCGGCACCGTTTGGTCCGATAATACCGACAATTCCGGCAGGCGGAAGTGCGAAATTCAAATTTTCGTATAATAATTTATCGCCAAAAGCCTTGGAAACATTGATAGCTTCGATCACATTTGTTCCCAAACGCGGACCATCAGGGATATAGATTTCCAATTTTTCTTCTTTTTGTTTGCCGTCTTCTTGGAGCATTTTTTCGTAGGCATTCAAACGTGCTTTTCCTTTGGCATGGCGGGCTTTGGGAGCCATGCGTGCCCATTCCAATTCACGTTCCAATGTTTTTCTGCGACGGGATTCTGTTTTTTCCTCTTGTGCCATTCGGGCTGTTTTTTGGTCGAGCCACGAGCTGTAATTTCCTTTCCAAGGGATGCCTTCTCCCCTATCCAATTCCAAAATCCAACCGGCAACATTATCCAAAAAGTAGCGGTCGTGCGTTATGGCAATAACCGTGCCTTTGTACTGTTGCAAGTGCAATTCGAGCCATTGAATACTTTCTGCGTCCAAGTGGTTGGTTGGTTCGTCCAACAACAAAATTTCGGGTTCTTGCAACAGCAAGCGACATAGTGCCACTCGGCGTTTTTCGCCACCCGAAAGATTTTTCACCAATTGCTCTTCCGGTGGGCAGTTTAGTGCGTCCATTGCACGTCCGAGTTTGGTGTCCAATTCCCAGGCGTCGTGCTGTTCTAAGAGTTCGGTGAGTTCGCCTTGCCGTTCGATGAGTTTGTTCATCTCATCATCGCTCATGGGTTCGCTGAATTTTGCGTTGATTTGTTCGTATTCTTTGAGATAATTCACCACATCTTGCACGCCTTCTTCGACAAGTTCACGAACGGTTTTTTCTCCGTCCAGAATCGGTTCTTGCGGAAGGTATCCCACTCGATATCCCGGCGAAAAAGCCACTTCACCTTGAAACGATTTTTCTTCGCCGGCGATAATGCGAAGCAAGGTGGATTTTCCGGATCCGTTTAAGCCGATAATTCCGATTTTTGCACCATAAAAAAACGACAAATAAATGTCTTTAAGTACCTGTTTCGACGGGGGAAACGTTTTTGAAACGTTTATCATCGAAAAAATAATTTTGGGTTGTTCTTCTGCCATGATTTTTAATTTTTCAGATTGCAAAGATACAAAAAAAATGACATACGAGGGCATTTTATTTTTTTTGACAATTGAAAATTGAAATTTTTTTCGTATCTTTGCAAAATGTTCTCCACAAAAATAATCAAAATGAAAAACATTATCTTATTCGCTTTTGCTGCATTCTTAGGGCTTTCAGTCTATGCACAATCGTCGCAAGGTTTCGAACTGAACGTGAAAATTGCGGGATATCCGGAAGATCAAACGGTTCGCTTGGGTAGATACTACGGGGCTCAAACTCTTTTGGTTCCGGATACGGCAACGTTTGACCAACGTCGTGGCACGTTTGTGTTCAAACGTGATGAACCGTTAGAAAAAGGAATGTATATGTTGGTTTCCTACGAAAATGTTCCTGCAGAATTTATTGTCGACGAATCTCAACAATTTTCGATTGATATGAAATATCCGGAATTCGGCGTAGATATGAAGTTTTCGGGATCTCCGGAAAATCAAATTTATATGGATTTTAATAACCAAATGCGTCCGTTTCATCAAGAATTTAGCGAACTTCGAAAACAATTTGATGCTATCGAGGATAAAAATTCTCTGGAAGCAAAAGCATTGGCAGACCAAATCCAAGCGATACTTGAAAATATCGAAAACGTTAGAAACGAATTTATGGAAAAAAATCCAACGCATTTGATGACCGCAGTTTTTAGAGCACAACGAGATGTTGAAGTTCCGGAAGCACCGGATTATATTCCCGAAAACGAGCGAAATCAGTGGCGTTACAACTATTACAAGGATAATTATTTCGGCAATATGGATTTGTTGGACGACCGATTATTGCGTACGCCGATTTTTCATCAACGTTTGGAAAATTATTTAGACAAAGTGCTTTCGCAACATCCGGATTCGTTGATTTCCGGCATGGATCGCTTGATTGCACAAATTCGAAATACGCCGGAATTATTCAAATATGTGGTTTGGTTCACAACCGATAAATATATGCGTTCGCAAATTATCGGCTACGATGCGATTTGGGTGCATTTGGCGGAAATGTACTATTTGAGCGGTGATGCGGTGTGGGCAAGTGAAGCAACTATTGAAAATTTTCAAACACATGTTAACAAAACTAAACCACTTTTGATTGGCAGTGTTCCGGCAGAATTTTGGTGTCCGGATACCAACGCCGATCGTCCGAACGAGCAGTTTCGATCGGTATTTGAACCGAAAACAAGATACACGATTGTGATTTTTTGGGAACCTAATTGTGGACATTGCAAACGACAAATGCCGATTTTACGCGATTTTTATGACGCCAAACGTGAGGAATTAGACTTTGAAGTGTTTGCTGTTTGTCGTGATCATAACGTTGAAAATTGGAGAAAATACATCAACGAAAGCAATATGACACGTTGGATTAACGTGAACGGAAAAGCCTCAAATATCAAGTACGACGACCTTTGGGACGTGCACAGCAGTCCGACGATTTATGTTTTAGACAGTCAAAGACGAATCGTTACCAAGCGAATCGAAGTAGATCAAATTGAGCCGTTTATTCAAAATTGGAACGCTATTCATTATAGCGACCAATAGTAACCGAAAACGAGTACTGCGTTATTCAAAAAGTGTAGAATTATCGGTATCCACAGCGATTTCGAACGTACAAATGCGTATCCGAAAACCGCTCCAAGAATGGCTCGTGATAAAAATCCGAAAACTTCCAAATGAACTGCACTGAATAAAATCGCTGAAATCCACACAGAGAGATGGATATTGACGTTGCTTTTGATAAAATTATTCAACACAACTCCTCTGAAAAATACTTCTTCGCAAATTGCGGGAAGTACCGCCATAACTAATAATGCAGCCATTAAATTTTTCAATTTTCCTTCCGAAAGCAAGCGTAAAACAAGTTCTTTTGTTTTCGTTTCCGTATTACGAGAATACTCGATCCAAGACTCCGAAAACGGTATAAATTCACTGATTTCCTTAAACAGATAGACGAATGGAATCGCTACTAAATACAGCAAAAAGAACAGCATATAATCTTTGCGTTTGCCGAAATTTTTAAGTTTCAAATCATCGTAAAAATTATCGTAAAACAGCCATACAAAAATCAATGCCGGAATCAACCACATTCCGATTTGGGTTACGGTTAAGAGCATAATTTCATTTTCGTTACCCAACATCGTCGTCATCGTTCCGATACAGAGTAGTGAAATCAGACAAAATAACGTCAATAAAATTGTTCCGCCAATCCAATTTATTTTCATGTGTAAATTTTTTGCAAAGGTTTTACATACTGCATATTCGCGTTTTATATTTTTATCCCGCAAAGATACGAATTTTTTTTGATTTTCGATTTTTTTTCGTATCTTTGCAAAAAATTTTAATCGAAAAAATATGTAATAAATGAAAATATAAAATAGCGGTTGCTAATTCTTGTTTATCGAAATTTAGACACTTCAATGTAACACAAGAGTAAGTAAACGCCTGCGGGAGCGGGCTTACTTATTGGTGTTACAGGTCGTCTAAAACCTCGATAAACGGATTTGTTAAGTCCGTTTTTTTTATTGTCTGAAGTCAAAAATCTAAATCAAAATACTTATGAAAAAAATCACCCTAATTTTAATCCTTATCGCAACTTTTGCGACCCAAAGTTTTGCGTATTGTCCAATCCCGCAGTGGTGCCCTGAAGCACCCTTGCATCAGACTCTTTGCCCCAGTGATACGATAGAAACTATTGAGTTTCCTTCGGTAATAGCTAAAACCCTGATCGTTACTTGGTGGACGGATGGCACACGCATCCATTCTTTTGAAGCTCCTCCTCCCGGCATTACAGTTTCCGGCGACGCCTCGACTCCGCTCGGCGACCGGGAATACGCATGGCCTGTTTCCATTAAAGGAGCACCCACAACCCCCGGCACGCACCACTATACTGTGAGCAATACTTGTGGCGTGGAGTTGCTACATGGGAGCATCACTC
>WRKV01000031.1 GCA_009777915.1 Bacteroidales bacterium
ATGTAGCCGGAGAGGGGTCGGATTATGGTAGTGTTTCATTGTGGAAAAACGGCGTAGCACAAAGCCTTACCGGTGTTCAAGCCAATTCTGTTTTCGTGTCCGGCAACGACGTATATGTAGGCTTGTGGAATGGAACATTGTGGAAAAACGGCACAGTACAATATCTCCCCGTCCAGAGAGGTGAGGCTCGTTCTGTTTTTGTAGCAGATGGCGATGTGTACGTAGCCGGGTATGTAGATTACCCACTAGGAGCCGTGTTGTGGAAAAACGGCATAGAACAACGTCTTACCGCTGGTGGTTATTATGCTGTTGGTGGTTATAATGCTTGGGCTAACTCCGTTTTCGTATCAGACAGCGATGTATATGTAGCCTGACACGAACATAATTCGAGTGGCTATGGCTTTGCCATAGTTTGGAAAAACAACAAAATGGTGCGTCTTACTGATGGCAAAACCTGGGCGGGAGCTAATTCCGTTTTTGTTGTAAAGTAATCGTCGACCCCGTAGGGGTCGGATATTGGTAGAAAACGTGCTACCTACCACCCCAAAAAACGTCCCGTAGGGACGTGATATGAAATCCATGCATTATATTTTGTCCCTACGGGACAATGAGGATGGTGGGCTATGATTTTTCTACCAATATATCGCCCCTACGGGGCGGAATTCGGGAACGATCAATAGCCGGGAGATGTCTCGGCTCCGCCACTACGTGGCTCCGCTCGACATGACGGGAATGGTGGCTCCGGTCGACATGACAGCGAAAAAATTTGCAAAAAATTTGGTCAATTCAAAAAAAAGTTGTAACTTTGCAACAGCAAACAAACCTCTTTTGTGTGGGCATTGAAGAACGTGAGAACTTCTGCAGCAAGAGAGGTTATTTTTGTTTGATGATGTTAATTTCGTGATTGTAGTACGCCTTGTTGTTTTTGAACAACACCGAAATCCGCACGTACTCCAACTTCCCATCAATAAAGACCTTGGCTTTGAAATTGAAATACCCATGAACACTCGGCTTGTCCGTTGGTTTCCTTTCACCAAAGTTGTTGTACTCTGCTACCTTCATCAATGTTTCCAAACATTGTATAACCGCCGCTTTCTTAGCATATAATGCCCTGCCGTATGAAAGTTCGCTTTTGCCTACAGCACCGAAAAACACAGGCATTTGTAGATGTTGGTTAACGACAGTTTTTCCCTGCAAATGCTCGTGATAGTGCTTGCGAATGTAGGTAGATAGATTTTCGTAAACCTCAATGTTTACGCTTGGAATAATGGTTTGCTTGTATTTCTTTGTGTGTTTCATGTTTTGCATTTTACAGGATTTAACATTTTTTGATTGTGCGACCGCTCCGTTCAAGGATAAGGATTGCCTCTACATATATAACGCTCACCCCCCTCGTTTTCGTATATTTTTTTTGTTAAAAAGTGTTAAAATGTTGAAAACTTTCGCAAATTGTTAATAAACACACGAAATTTAGTGAATAGTGAATTGTAGGGGCGAGGCATGCCTCGCCCAAGAGTGAATAGTGATTAGTGAATAGTAAGGGCGAAGCGTAAAAAATTATGAGCGAAGCGAATACCAAACCGCAGGAAAAAGTCGGAGCCGCAGGCGGAGATCATTTTTTCCTGCAAGCCTTTTTTGGTTACTTTTTTGGGCACAAAAAAGTAATAAAAAAAAATTTGCTCCCAAAAAAAGTATTAAGAAATAAGGCTACATAGGCACGGACTACAAGTCCGTGCCAGCAAGACACTGCCTGCATGGCTTCTGACTACATCCTTTCCGGTACAGTGATACCAAGCAATCCCAACGCATTTTTCAAAACATCGGCAGTGAATTTCGACAGTGCTAAACGAAATTCTCGCAAGGTTTGATCGTCTTCTTTCAACACCGGAATATCTTGATAAAATCCGTTAAATTCTTTGGCTAAATCAAATGCATAATTCGCAATCAGTGCGGGACTGCAGTTATCTCCGGCTTGTTTCACAACGTTCGGAAAATCGTGCAAAAGCATCAAAATTTGTTTTTCTTTGTCGAGAACAGAACTATCTGCAAACGTTTTTTCATCTAAATTTTCTAATCCCGAACGTTTGATTAGCGAGCGAATACGAGCGTGTGTGTATTGAATGAAAGGTCCGGTGTTGCCATTAAAATCAATGGATTCGTTCGGATTGAACAACATATTTTTTACCGGATCCACTTTCAAAATAAAGTATTTTAACGCACCCAAAGCAATGGTATGATAAAGTGCATTCGCCTCATCGCTTTCGAAATTGTCGATTTTTCCAAGTTCTTCAGTCGTTTTCTTTGCCGTTTCAATCATATTTTCGATTAAATCGTCGGCATCAACAACCGTTCCTTCACGAGATTTCATCTTGCCTTCGGGCAATTCTACCATGCCGTAAGACAAATGCGAAATGCTGTCAGCCCAAGCATAGCCGAGTTTTCGGAGTACGATTTTCAATACATCGAAGTGATAATTTTGTTCGTTACCAACAACGTAAATCATTTTTTCGGCGTTGAATTCATCGTGGCGAAGTTTAGCCGTACCAAGGTCTTGCGTCATATACACAGATGTTCCGTCGCTACGAAGTAGAATTTTTTCATCTAATCCGTCATCACGTAAATCTGCCCAAACAGAACTGTCGTCACGTTGCACGAGATGCCCGTCCGACAAGCCTTTGATGGCAATTTCTTTTCCTAAAATATAGGTCTCCGATTCGTAATAAATTTTGTCGAAATCGACACCCATTTTTTGATACGTTTCATCAAAACCTTTGTAAACCCAGCTGTTCATCATTTCCCACAAACGGCGAATTTTCTCGTCGCCGGCTTCCCATTGGCGTAGCATTTCTTGTGCTTCGAGCAAAATTGGTGCCGTTTTTTCGGCAACTTCAAGTTCTGTACCGTTTGCAACCATTTCCGCAACTTGCGATTTCAAAACTTGATCGAATTTTACATAGTATTTTCCAACTAAATGGTCGCCTTTAAGCCTTGTGTTTTCAGGGGTTTCGCCATTTCCGAAAAGTTCCCAAGCCAACATGGATTTGCAAATGTGAATCCCTCTATCGTTAACTAAATTTACTTTTTTCACGATATTGCCGTTGGCTTTCAAAATTTCGGCAACCGACCAGCCCAGCAAATTGTTGCGAATATGTCCCAAATGCAAGGGTTTGTTGGTGTTTGGTGAGGAGTATTCCAAAACTATCGGTTGCTCTTTGGTTGATTTAGAAAAGCCAAAACGACTGTCTTTTCTATTGTTTTCAAGGAAATTCAAGTAATAATTCGAATCAATTTCCAGATTCAAAAAACCTTTGACCACGTTGAATTTAGTGACTTCTTTACAAACTTCCATTAACTTTTCGCCAATGAATTGTCCGGTTTGTTCGGGTGATTTTTTTGCTGCTTTCACGAAAGGAAAGACCACAACGGTAAGGTTTCCTTCAAAATCTTTAAGTGTCTTTTGAACCTGTATTGACGCGGGTTCTATCGTCAAACCGAATGCCTCGTTGACGATGCTTGCTGTGTGTTGAGAAATAGTTTGTTCAATCATTTTTCATTCTTAATTTTTCATTTTTCATTCGTGCGTTGTCGTACAACCTCATACAGCATTACTCCACAAGCCACAGAAACATTGAGAGATTGAATCTTTCCGAGCAATGGAATTGCTAATTGCTGATCACATAATTTCAGATATTCTCCGGAAACGCCATCTTCTTCCGAACCCATAACGATTGCTGTGGGTTTCGTAAAATCCGCATCCGTGTAGTTGATGCGTGTTTTTTCGGTTGCAGCAACCACTTGTAAACCGCTTGCTTTTAGAAAATGAATGGTTGTTTTGAGATTTTCCTCACGACAGATATTTATCGTGTGAACCGCACCGGCAGAGGTTTTGATAGCATCCTCATTAATTTGTGCAGCACCTTTGCTGGGAATAACAATCGCATCAACGCCCGTACATTCAGCCGTTCGGACGATAGCACCAAAATTTCGAACATCAGTTATGCGATCTAAAATCAAAATCAAAGGAACTCGACCATCTTCAAATGTAGACATAATCACGTTTTCCAACGATTGATATGAAACAGTCGATAAAAATCCAACCACGCCTTGATTGTTATTTGGTGCAAGTTTATTGATTTTTTCAATCGGAACATATTGCGTTGGAATGCGATTTTTATGGATTAATTCGTTTAATTCTTTATATAATTCACCTTTCAAACCCGCTTGAATAAAGAGTTTATCGATTTCTTTTCCTGCGTGAATCGCCTCAATAATCGGACGAATACCGTAAATTAAATTTTGTTTTTTCATAGTTAAATTTCCACTCTGTTTATGATACTTCGTCCCAGTGTAACTTCGTCCGTATATTCCAATTCATCGCCGATTGCCACGCCTTTTGCGATAGTCGTGAGTT
Source organism: Bacteroidales bacterium (assembly GCA_009777915.1). Lineage (GTDB taxonomy): Bacteria > Bacteroidota > Bacteroidia > Bacteroidales > P3 > WRKV01. The sequence continues at coordinate 4,412 of WRKV01000031.1, forward strand.
TGATACCCATCGGTGAAATATGTTTATGGATATAAAATTGTGTGGTTTCACCGTCCATCGTACTTGGCAATGCAAGTACAACCTCCTGAACAGTCCCATTTTTCAGACGTTCGAACAAACTTTCCAGATTTAAATCTCGTGGCGAAATACCCTCAATCGGTGAAATTACACCACCCAAAACGTGATAATAGCCTCTGAAAGATGCCGTATTTTCAATTGCCATCACATCACGAACATCGCACACCACACACAATAGCGACGAATCTCGTGAAGGACTTTCACAAATATCACAAACCGTTTTGTCGGATAAATTATGGCAACGTTCACAGTATTGCATGTCGATTCGCATGGACAACACATTTTTTGCAAAGTCTATCGTTACTTGCTCGTCTTGTTTGAGCAACCACAACGCCAATCGCAAGGCGGTACGTTTGCCAATACCGGGCAGTTTCGAGAGTTGTTCAACACCATTTTCCAAAAGTTGCGAAGGGTATGAATGCATGATTAAAAAAAAAATTTCCACAAAGATACGATTTTTTTTGTATCTTTGCAAATTATGAAACCTCTAACCTTATCTCTCATCAAAAACGACCCATCGTTAAAATCTTACGAACGTGTGATTCAAAATCGTCTACAACGCACGATGGTCAAGGCATTCGACTTTACGCACGGCAAAAAAAAGTTGAGTGATTGTTTCAACGGACATCTGTATTATGGTTTGCACGAAACCAAAACCGGCTGGATATTTCGCGAATGGGCTCCAAACGCAGCACAAATTTGGTTGGTCGGTGATTTCAGTAATTGGCAACGTGTTGACGAGTTTAGATTAAAGCGAATTAGCGATGGAAATTGGGACATTGAACTTCCGAAAAATGCCCTAAAACATGGCGATTTATACAAGTTGTATATCGAGTGGAATGGTGGATTCGGCGAGCGTTTGCCAACGCATGTCAAACGTGTTATTCAAGACGAACAAAGCAAGATTTTTTGTGCGGAAGTTTGGAATCCAACACCGTATAAATGGAAACACAAACCGCTGAAACGCGTGAAAAATCCACTGATTTACGAAGTTCACGTCGGCATGAGCAGCGAAGAACCAAAAATTTCAACGTACAACGAATTTCGAAAAAATGTGTTGCCACGCATTGCCGATTTGGGTTACAACATGATTCAAATGATGGCAATTCAAGAGCATCCGTACTACGGTTCATTCGGTTATCAAGTGTCGAATTTTTTCGCAGTAAGTTCGCGATTTGGTACGCCTGAGGAATTAAAAGCCTTGATTGACGAGGCTCACAGGCTTGGCATTGCAGTGATTTTAGATGTTGTACATTCGCACGCCGTAAAAAATGAATTGGAAGGTTTAGCCAAATTTGACGGCACATCTACGCAATTTTTCTACGAAGGAGAACAAGGCGATCACCCGATTTGGGACTCCAAATGTTTCAATTACGGCAAAAACGAAATCATTGCATTTTTACTTTCAAACTTAAAGTATTGGTTAGACGAATTCCGTTTCGATGGATTTCGCTTTGACGGCGTAACTTCGATGATTTACTGGCATCATGGACTTGGCACGGCATTCACGAATTATTCGATGTACTTTGACGGCTCACAAGACGAGGACGCCCTCACCTATTTGGCTTTGGCAAATCAATTGGTTCATGAAGTAAATCCGGAAGCAACAACGATTGCAGAGGATGTAAGCGGATATCCCGGATTGGCAACACCATTCAACGATGGCGGCATCGGTTTTGATTTCAGAATGAGTATGGGAATTGCCGATTATTGGATTAAAATCATTAAGGAAAAGTCCGATGAACAGTGGCATATAGGCGATTTGTATCACGAACTCACAAACAAACGTGCCGATGAAAAAACCATCAGTTACGCCGAATCTCACGACCAGGCAATGGTCGGCGATAAAACAATTATTTTCCGATTGCTCGACAAAGAAATGTATACCTCGATGAGCATGCTTACGCCGAGTTTACTCGTTGACAGAGGGATTGCTTTGCACAAAATAATTCGGTTAGTTTCGTTGGCAACCGCCGGAAACGGCTATTTGAATTTTATGGGCAACGAATTTGGAAATCCTGAATGGATTGATTTTCCAAGGGAAGGCAACAATTGGAGTTATTATTACGCTCGGCGTCAATGGAGTTTGAGTGAGGATAAACTATTGAAATATCATTTTTTGAAAGACTTTGACAAAGCGATGATTCATCTCATCAAACAGCACGATATTTTTGCGTTTCAGCCGTTTGCGATTGTGCAAAATATCCCCGACCAAACGTTGATTTTTAAGCGTGGTGAATTATTATTTGTGTTCAATTTTAATCCTGAAAAATCATTTTCGGATTATGGTTTTCAAATTGACGAAGGTAGTTACGAAATTCTGCTTTGCAGTGATGATGGGCAGTTCGGAGGACAACATAGAGTTGATACGACGTTAAAATATGTTACCAATTCAGAAAACGGCAAACCGATGCTGAAACTTTATATTCCAAATCGCGTTGGAATGGTTCTGAGACGCAAGTAAAATTCTATTGGCGGAAGTAGGAGAAAAAGTACTTTTTTTTCGAATTAACCAATTTTTTTTGACCATTTCATTTTTTTTTCGTATCTTTGCAAAATAGAATCATTATAAATTTTTGTTTATTTCATGGGCAAAGTCATTTCAATTATTAACCAAAAAGGCGGAGTTGGAAAAACCACAACGGCTATCAATTTGGCTGCAAGTTTGGCTGTATTAGAGAAAAAAGTTCTGTTAATCGACGCCGATCCGCAAGCCAACACCACTTCGGGATTAGGGTTTGATCCAAATAATATCACCACAAGCATTTTCGAATGTATGGTAGATCATGTGGATCCGCACGAAATCATTCTCAAAACGTCTACACCGAATTTGGATTTAATTCCTTCGCATATCGACTTGGTTGGTGCGGAAATTCTATTGGTTGACAAGCCAAATCGCGAACACGTGATGCGTTTGGCAGTCAATAAAATTCAGAACGATTACGATTTTATTATTATTGATTGTTCGCCATCTTTAGGATTAATCACACTCAATGCCATGACGGCTTCCGATTCGGTTATCATTACCGTGCAATGTGAATACTTTGCTTTGGAAGGTCTCGGAAAACTGCTGCATACCATTAAAATCGTACAATCTCGTTTCAACGAAAATTTGGATATTGAAGGTATTTTATTGACCATGTATGATTCTCGTTTACGCCTTGCCAAACAAGTGGTTGAGGAAGTTCAAGAGCATTTCAAAGATTTGGTTTTCGATACGTTGATTTATCGAAATACAAAATTGGGCGAATCTCCAAGTCATGGCAAAACGATTTTGGAATACGATGCTTCGTCGGCAGGAGCCGTGAATTATCTCAATTTAGCAAGAGAAATTTTACAAAATAACGACTTAACGAATATTAAAAACGCTGATAAAACCCTTTCCGAAGATGAGTAAAACACCGGCATTAGGCAGAGGTCTTGGTTCCTTGATGGGAGATCTCGAAGCAAGACCCAGAAGACAACATTCCGAAATTCCTGAAACAACCGTAGTGGGTGGTATTGCAGAGATTTCAGTTAGAGATATCGACACCAATCCGGAAAATCCAAGAAAAAGATTTTCGGAGGAGGATATTAACGAATTGGCGATTTCTATGCAATCGGTTGGAATTATTCAACCTATTACCGTTCGCAGGATTGGAGGACGATACCAAATCATTTCCGGAGAACGTCGTTTCCGTGCCGCAAAAATCGCAGGACTGAGAACCATTCCGGCTTATATCCGCGTGGCAACGGATAAAGAGAGTTTGGAGATGGCGGTTTTGGAAAATATCCAACGTGAAAATTTAGATCCTATCGAAATTGCAATCAGTTATCAAGCTTTGATGGAAGGTTTGAAGTTGACACAAGAAAAATTGAGCGACCGTATCGGTAAAAGTCGCCCCGCTGTAGCACATCAACTGCGTTTGTTAAAACTTCCTGCCGAAGTTCAGCTGTCTTTGAAAAATGAACAAATTTCGATTGGACACGCCAAACCCTTGATTACTCTGGAAAGCGACGAAAAACGAATTGAAATTTTACATCGAATCTTGAAAGAAGAGTTGTCGGTTCGTCAGGTGGAAGACCTTTGCAAAAATTCTGAAACTACCGAAAAACAAAAGAAACCGAGTATAGCCACTATTTCACAAAAGATAGAACTCATTCACGATGATTGGTCGAAAAAATTAGCCACTCCGGTCAAATACAAAATTTCGAAATCCGGAAAAGGGCAAATTACCATTGATTTCAAATCCGAAGACGATTTTCATCGCATTATCTCGATGCTAAAATAAAGTTTTGACTCATTCAATTGACATAAAATTTAGCCTCATTGGTTTTCTGTGTATGCTGTGTTTTGTGGGGTTCTCGCAAGATACGGTAACGTTTGAAGAACCTCTTTTGAACACGCAACAAGAAGTTCCCATGAGCAGTCAACCAACTATCCAAAGTTCTCCACAACCTGCAAATAACAACGTGTTCAGAATGCCCGGACAAAAAAATCCGAAATTGGCAGGTTGGCTTTCCACTGCACTTCCGGGTGCCGGACAAGTTTACAACGGGCAATGGTGGAAAGTTCCGATTATTTACGGTGGTGCTTATGGATTGTTTGCAATTGGACAATTCAATTACAGGGAACGTAATTTTTATCAGGCAGAATATCGTGCACGAGTGAATTTGCCGGGTGCAGAGGCAAATTTACAGACTGCTATTCAGCAAGGTCAGCCTCAATATACCATTGATTCGTTAACCAAAATTGTTGACGATCTAATTAAAAGTAAAGATCCCAAATTGGAGATATATAGAAATGATCAGATTCTGAGTGCTCGAGATTATTATCGTCGAAATCTCGAATTGGTCTATATTTTTTCGGGAGTGCTGTACCTTTTGAACATCATTGATGCCGTTGTGTTTGCACATTTGGCAACATTTGATGTAGGCGATAATTTGACCATGCGCGTGCAGCCTTTCGCATCACCGGATTTATCGTTATATGCCCTACAAAATCAGCGAGTGCCAATGCAAGGAGGGTTACGACTAACATTTACTTTGAAATGAAAATCGCACTACTTGGATACGGAAAAATGGGCAAAATTATCGAAAAAATTGCCTTGCAAAGAGGTCACGAAATCGTTGCAAAGATTGATCATGACAACGATTGGGAACAACTGTCTATTCGCCCATCTATAGATGTCGCCATTGAATTTTCAACACCGCAAACCGCAGTAAAAAATATCTATCGTTGTTTCGATCTGAATATTCCGATTGTGGTTGGAACCACCGGTTGGAATGAACAAAAAGATGAAGTTTTTTCGTATTGCAACCGGCATCAAAAAACTCTGTTTTTCGCATCAAACTTCAGTATTGGTGTGAATTTATTTTTCGAATTGAACAAACAATTAGCTGAAATGATGAAAAATTATTCCGATTACAACGTGCATTTGGAGGAAGTTCATCATTTGCAAAAACTTGATAAACCAAGCGGTACAGCGATTACGCTTGCCGAAAATTTATCGGAATCGGTGAATATAAAGTCCATTCGCGAGAAAGATGTTTTCGGAATTCACAGTGTTTTTTACGAATCGAACGAAGATATTATCGAAATCAAACATGAAGCCAAATCTCGCGAAGGCTTTGCAAAAGGTGCGATTTTCGCTGCGGAATGGGTATCCGGAAAAATCGGTGTCTACACCATGTCGGACTTATTAGAAAAATAACCGTCATGTCGAGCGTAGCCGAGACATCCCAAAGTTCTCGACTTCGCTCGGAATGACAACAAAATACAAAAACAATGTTACAATTCTTACTACTCCTAATCATCGTTTCTCCAATAATTGCAAGCCTTTGCGTTATGTTCAAACAACAAGGCTACAAATGGTGGGAAGCCATCATCTCGCCTTGGAATTTGTGGATTTTAATCAAAATTACAAATAAATCTTGGTGGTGGATTTTATTGTTATGCATTCCATTCATCAATTTCTTTGTGTTGATGCTACTTTTCGTTGAACTTTCCGTAGGTTTCAAACGCAATGCAATATGGGAATATTTCGCTGCAGCAGTATTACCATTTATCTATTTCCCGTATTTGATTTTTATCAATAAAGAAGTTTACACACAGCCGAAAGACTTACCGATATTCAAAAAGGGTGTTGCTCGCGATTGGTTTGATACGATTATTTTTTCGGTATTTGCAGCGACCATTGTTCGAATGTTTTTCTTCGAAAATTATACCATTCCGACTTCATCGATGGAAAAATCCATGCTGATTGGAGATTTTGTATATGTCAGCAAACTCGCGTATGGTGCGAGAATGCCACAAACGCCAATTGCCTTTCCATTGGTTCATCACACGTTGCCGTTGACAAAAAATACCAAGTCGTATGTGGATGCTGTTCAGTTGAATTATCGTCGATTTTTTCAACGAAATACAGTACAACGTGGTGATGTGGTGGTCTTCAATTTCCCTGTCGGAGATACGGTTTCAACGCATTATCAAAGTGCTGCGGATTATTATGCACTCGTTCGAGAACATGGCAGAGAGCGAATTTGGAACGATAGACTGAGTTTTGGAGAAATTATTGTTCGACCTGTCGACAAACGCGAAAATTTCGTAAAACGTTGTGTAGCCGCAGCCGGAGATACATTGCAAATCATCAATCAGCAAATTTTCATCAATGGAATTTTGCAAGAATGTCCGAAAAACACACAATTCAACTATCAAATTTTACCCAATCCTTTTGTAATTCCCAAAACAAGATGGCGTGATATCGGTGTGTCAAACGAAGATCTTGATATGCTGTATTCCTACGGATACGTGCCTTTGACAAATGAGATGCGTGATAAGGCAAAATTATTTCCGGACGTTGAACAAATTAGATCCGTAATTTTTCCGGCAGACGAATTCGATGCACGAATTTTTCCACACAACGAAAATTTCCCTTGGAATACAGACAATTTCGGGCCGCTTTACATTCCGAAACAAGGTCGAACCATTGAAATTTCAATTGAAAATTTACCACTTTATCATCGCATTATCACTACTTACGAAGGCAATTCCTTAGATATCCAAAACGATGAAATTTTCATCAACGGCGAACCTGCCCATACCTACACGTTTAAGATGGATTACTATTGGGTTATGGGCGACAATCGCCACAATTCAGCCGACTCACGTTTTTGGGGATTTGTTCCTGAAGACCATGTGGTTGGACAACCCAAATTCACATGGCTTTCATTGGATAAAGACAAAGGCTGGTTTCAAGGAAAAATCCGTTGGTATCGCATGTTTCGGACGGTGAAATAATTTGCAAGGACAGGTTTGAAACCTGCTTCTACTCTACAAATCATCAGTCTTTTTTCTCCTTCTAAACAGCGAACGAAACGAATCAAATTCACGTCTGTAAACAATGCCGCCGCCTTGTAGATAGTCTATTTGAGATGTTCCTCTTGAAAATTCTCGTTCGTTTGGACGATTGAATACCTTGAGACTCAATCGATCCGTCACACGCCATTCAGCATTGACTTCGTGCATAACTGCCTGTTGTGTTGCCGGATCTCCTGGTGTTAAATCTCCTTCTCTTGCCAAACCTCCTTGTCCGACATGTCCATCAATGAGTAGTCGATTATCAAAAAATTGCGTACTCACAGTGGCTTGAAATTGTCGGGTTTGGATATTATCTTCCGGTCTATAATTAATACCGAAATTGATGTTATCGCCAATAAAATTTTGAAAGATATTACTAACTTGACTGGATAACATATCAAACGCCATTGTTGTTGGGATATTCATTCCTGCAACGATATTGCTATTATCTCCGGGTGTTGTAAAACCTCCGAAAAGCAAGAGAGAGAGAGTTTGTTGAGTCATTTCATTTGCATCATCTCTATTGAGCACGCTGAAAAATTCCGTACGAATTTCGTCATCAACATTCGGCAATCGAAAATCGAATTTGATGTTAGGTTGTGGCATTCGTCCATCAATACTGATTACACTTTGAACATTCACTCGTCGCGTCATATTATTGGTGTTGGCTGAATTAATGAGAACCGGTGCCAGACTCGCTCTGGTCGAATAAATTGCAGAAACATCTAAAATTATATCTCCCGGATCACCCGTCCATTGCATGGTTCCGCCACGTTCGATATGAAATCGGCGAGTTATCAACTGCCCAACTCGTGCGTCTTCAAAACCAAAATCATAAAAGCCATCTTGCAAAACATAATCGCCAAACATTGTAAATAACTGCTCTCTTGATTCGAAATTCAAGCGTAAATTACCACTTCCCTGAGCATTGACAACACCGGTAATAGGGGGAGTATCCATATCAAAAATGACAGTAGCATCAGGCGTTACATTGACATTCAATCTTACCGTCATATTGGTTGGAAGTACTTCTATCGGACGAGTATTGAATGCTGATGTATCAACATCTTCTTTATGCGGAACAACGAAATGAATAAACTGATTAGCCTCAGAAACATTGACTCTCGCACTATGATTAATTTGCAATTCGGATCCTCTTTCCGTGCGTCCTTGAGCATCAATCAGAATATGATCGGTATTCCCTCCAAGATGTCCGGTGCCGGTAACAAAAACTCTTCCGAAAAAAGTTTCGTTATGCAAATGGGTCGTATTTAAAACCAAAAAATTATTCATTGCAAGATTCATATTAAATCGAAAATCTTTGAATCTATTATGATACAATCCTCCCGATAACACGGCTTGCGTTCTATTGAGAACATCTTCCAAATTTGCATTGACAAGCATCATGCTATCTAAACTGAATACTATTTTTTCGCAAATTATGGCATAATTGGTGTTCAAAAAATCTATTTTTACAACAGCATCATTAAGCGTCAAATCTCCGTAAAAATCAGGTTTTTTCAGCAATCCATCGAGTGTTAATTCTCCGGCGAGTTTTCCGGTTAATGACGATGAAAATGAACTGACATAATTTTTCAAAAGTGATAAATCTAATTCTTCAATCAAAATTTTGAGATCAATTTTTTGGTTTTTTGAATTCGGATAAAAATAACCATTTGCAGAAAGATAGTTTTTTTCATCATCTCGAACCTCAAAATTGATGCTACTTCCGGCAGATCTTTCACCTGCCGTGGTTTTCAAAAATGCCGTTCCGTAATCAAATTTATTCACCGAAAAATCTTCGATTCGCAAGTCCGTATTGAAACGTAAATCATTGTAAAAATCAAAAATACTGATATTGCCGGAAATTACACCGTCAAATTCCATACCCACTCGTTCAATCAGAGGTGTCCAAACATCTACTTGATAACGGTTGAAAACCAAGTCCAGCCTGCTGTTTGAGGTTCTCGATAATTCGCCGTTCAAACTCAGATATTCCGTTGCATCATTTTGATTGTAAAAACGCACATTTTGAAAATGAACGCCCACAGAGTCTATGATAATCGCATTATTCGGATCAAACTGCCAATACTGACCGTTCAAAAACAGTTGAGAATTTTGGATATTAAACGAAATTTTATTTTTATCCAAAACATTCATTTTTCCATCAAAATTTCCATTGATTTGCCGATTTTCATCGGACACTCCCATCCAATCCAATTTCCACAAAATAAAATCATTTTCGAATTTAGCAACAACAGAAAAATCCTCAAAATAACGACTATTATTGAGATGTAGACTTTTGGCTTCCATGTTGACTTCAAAAATACTGTCGAACGAAGTTCCTTTCAAATCCAAATTCGAAACGGAAACTCCGTAGGCTGTTGCCTGTCGTGCAGCGACAGTCAAAGAAAGAGACTGATGATTATATCCAAATTTCAGATTTGCTCCATAAGGCAGGTCTATTTCGGGTAAAAAATGCGATAATAATCCATCGGTTTTATGCACGTTTAACGTAACGTCCAATGTTTGCGACTGCAAGTGTTTTAGGTTGTTTTCGGGCGATTCTAAATGCGGATAAAATTCTTGATATTCCAACGATTCAATCTTTTCTAAAGATTGTTTGAGTGCCGATAAATAATTTTTTTGAATATCATTCCAAATTGCATTGATATTGGAAACCGTATAATTTCCAAAAACATTCGCATTGAAAAAATCACAATCTATTTGAGTGAAAACACCTTGCGATAAAATTTGTTGAGAGATGGTAAAATTATCCATGTGAAACATCGTGTCTTTAAGCGTTAGATGCAAGTTCGACAAGTTCATGATTCCCGCCAAAGAGTCGATATTAAAATTATTAATTCGTCCGGAAAAATGGGCACTCAACAGAGGTTGATTCGTATCTTGTAAAAATCGGAACGCCACCAAATCAACGTCGCTAAAAAATCCACTCGCATCTAAGTAGATATTTTTCGGATCAAGCGATAATTGCCCTGAAAATTCTGCCGTTCCGTCGTCATGATCCATTGTAATTTCTGCCGCAATAAGTTGGTCGGTCCAATCGCCTTTGATTGAAATCGAATTGACTTTTCGATTTTGATATTCTGCATTTTCACAAACGATATTTGCGGAAAGATCCATGCCATTCTTTTTCGAAAAACTTCCATCAAAAGAACCGTTCAAATTAAAATTATTACCCAATGCTTTTTCATTCAACAAATTCCCCAAAAACACGTTTGAATGGTCTATATGCCCTGAAAAATCAAAGCTTTCAAGATTTTCATCATGAGAGAATTTGAAATCCGTTTGTATATTTCCCATCATCGTGGTCAAATTTACAAAAGCCTTCAGATCGGACGAATATCCGCTAATTTGTCCATGCAATGATGCCGTTCCAAATTTATAGATCTCGTCAGGAATAACAATTTTTCTCGATTTCGGTAACCAAAATTTGTCCACATCTTCCGGAGTTGTCGTTAAATTTTGAATCGAAATATCAAAGAAAGTCGTTTTGAAATTGGGTAATCCCGACATCAATACATCGCCGTAAAATCTGGTGTTTTGTGCATACGACACTGTAAAATTTCTTGCTTGAAAATGGTTGACATAACCCAATATATTTCCCGAAATATCAAATTGGTTGTCCTTACCTTCCAGTTTCGGAGCAAAATAAATCAAATCGTTGAAATCCAAATGCGAATTTCTGAAATTGGCGTAGAACCGAACATTCGAAATAAAATTTTTGTAATCGCTCCACGATTCTGTTGTAAATTTGAAATCAAAATCTATATCGCTAAGCGATGTAACAATGTCGGTTTGTCGAGCAATGATGCCCTTTGAGGACAAATTCACTCGGGTTGAAAATCTCAAGAGTTCAAAACCTTTTTGCTCTTTGAACGAAAGATTTTCAACATTTGCAAATATATTATCTCCAACAACATCTATATTTTTTGCAACAAAATCAATACTATTCAAAGATAGATCGGCAAAATCTATAGCTTGGAATGTATCGCCTTTCCAACGATTTTCATTAACATTTGAAAAATTTGCATTTCTCAAAAATAGTGCCGATGTTTTGAATGTAAATTTTGATGCATTCGAATCTTTCGGAGACAGGTTAAAAAAATCGATAATATGTTTCAAATTATTCACACTATCTTCCGCATATTTTCGAAGTTGAAAAACGACATCAGAAATATGCGTCGTTCCTAAAGTCAGGTGGGACGCGGAAAAGCTGCGAATTGACGTTTGCAATGCTCCGACATCTGCTAATAGATTTTGATGATGATCATGAACCTCTATGCCGGAAAGTTTCACGTGTCTTGAAAACAAACTTATATCTACATTTTGAACACGTGCATTGACACCAATGGCTTGCGATTGCTGAGCAAGCCAGCGATTAAGCAATGTGGTTTGCAAAGATGAAGAGTTGAGTACGACCATTGACAAAGCAAGCAAACTCAGTAGAACCAAGCCGATTCCACCAAAAATTTTTGCTCCTTTTTTTGAAATTTTGTTCACAACAGATTACATTTTAGCAGTGTAAAGTTACGACTTTTTTTTGAATTTGCAAAAAAAAACTATTATTATCAAATTTTTTCGTATCTTTGCAAAAAAAAAACAAAACCATGAAACATTTATTCTTTTCCCTTGCCCTTTGCTTTTTAGCAAGCTTACTGCATGCTCAAAACGTTGTTACAGTTGTTGCTGCACATAACTCTTTAGTTAATGCGGTGAAAAATTCTACCCCAAATCAAATCATAGATTTGGATGCCGGCGAATATAGTATTGACGAAGAAATTCATATCAAACATACGCTAACCATCCGCATTAAAGAAGGTTCTGCAACTCGCCCGACTATTATTTACAATGGAACTCGAAACGTACCGGCTTTTTTTATTATTCATGGCGATGTACATTTCACGCTTGAAGGCATTGTTCTTGATGGAACCGCATTGTTTAACAGTGGTACGGTTGCAAGCGGGATTACACCGTTTTCCGAGATGCGTTCGACATATTCGGTAACCGCGAGAAATTCACGTTTTACCAATTTCAGCGACAGTCGATTTAGTGCGTTTCGTGCAGAAAAAGGAACGATGGCAGATGAATTGAGATTTGAATATTGTTCGTTTGATCATATTTTGGGTGATGCGATTTTTTTGGGAGCAGAAACCGATAACAGAGGAGGATACAATGCGAAAAACATTAACGTTGTCAACTGTTATTTTTTCAAAATTTCAGGAGCGGGAATCAATGTATATGGCGGTGGTATGCATGCAAACACTCCCGGACCTCAACTTCACGTGCATGGCAATATATTCGAAGAAGTGACCCAACAAGAAAGTAGTTCAACGATAACGGCTTCGGGTGCACAGGTTGCGAGAATTTTCGACAATTTCTTTGTACGTTCCGGACGAGGTAGTTGTGTAATTCGTTTTGATGAAGTTGGATCTCGCGACATTAGCGTTGGAGACAACAATATCTATGATTCCGGACGCATTTGTTCGTCAGGAGGAAATGTCGTGAAAGGCACTATCACAAATAATCCGCCAAAAACCTCTATTGAAGGAAATTTGAGTGATCTTTCATTTTGAAAATCTTGCTATTTTCATAACACTATTTATTCGGATTCGAAAATTGCGGATTCGAGATAAACGTTGAATCTGTCAGCGTTTCCAAGAAACGTATCAGTTGGCGTTTTTCCCTATCGTTGAGTTGTACACCACCATGATTCACCTGTTTCATGTTCGGGTCAACGGTCGGCGACCATTTCAAACCTGTACTGTAAAATTCCACAACTTCATCAAGTGTTGTGAATCGTCCGTCGTGCATGTAAGGTGCGGTTAGAGCGATGTTGCGAAGTGTTGGGATTTTATATTTTCCGATATCTTGCGATTTTTGGGTAACGGAAAATCGATCGTTCGAATCGCTGTGATCCGCATCTAATCCGTTGTTCGAGAAACCATAAGTCGAAAACAACGGATTTGTAAAACTTCCATGACAATGGAAACAATCGGCTCTTTCGCTTTCGAACAACATCCAACCGGCAATCTCATCGGCAGTCAATTCTGCTTTACCTTGCCTGAATTTGTCGAACTTTGAATCTGCCGAAATCAGCGTTCGAACAAATTGTGCAATGGCTTTACTAATGCGGTCTATCGTAACTTCCGGCGTGCCGAAAGCCTTGTCAAACATGGGTGGATATTTTGAAATTGAAGCAATCATTTTCACGGTTTTTTCAATATCTCCATCAATCTCGTGAGGTGCTGCAATCATCATCCAAACAAAAGATTCGAGATTTTTTTGATGAAACGGTTCTTGTGCCGGAACATCGTATTTCGGATTTCCAAAATTCGGATTCGACGAATGAATTCGCCCGCTCCACATATATCCATCGTGTTGAAACACCAGATTTATCAAAGGCATCATCGTATTCGGCGTTTTTTCCCCTGTCAAGCCTATCATTCGCCTACTCGCTTTGTCGTAAAACGGATTATTGGTGTCACTCTTAAACGCTTTTTCCTGCTGATGACACGAAAAACAACTCATTTCCGCATCATTTCTGCCCGACATTCGTCCTTCGTAAAACAAATGACGACCTAATTCGACACCCTCAACCGTCATCGGATTATCCGCAGGAATGTTCAAAATCGTTGGAAAATGTAACGGAATTTCAATCTTGTAAGGTCTTGGCAACGGTTTGGGTGGTTTTCTCGGACAACCGTACAGAATAAGCATTGCAGTGATGCACAAAAGATAAAAAAAAGATATGTCAAAAAGTTTTTTCACGATTTTTTGCAAAAAATTAATTCAAAATCAATCAATCGCCACCAAACTGAGTCTATTCTCTTGGAGAACAATCTACAACGGATTTATTCCTTGATAAAGTTTCCACAAATCAAAATCCATATCCCAATATTTTCCCCAAACTATATTGTTCCGTTCTATTTTGAACTTACGGAAGTTGCTTAGTTTTCTGTACTTGTCGTGTTGTGGATGCGGATGGTTATGCAGAAATTTGCCAAAATCAATTTGACGAACAACGCTGTCGTCAAACTGCAACTCCACTCGGTATTCGCCAAGCCATGTAGCATTGATAAGCCGTATTACTTTTGTCGAGTTCATTTCTTTTTCGGTTTTGTTTGTTTGGGTTTTGGATAAAATTTTTTGTTCAAATTCTGCATTTCGTTCACAAGTTTTTCCGTATCTATGGTGAGGTTTTCGAGTTTTTTTATCGTTTCGGGTTTAATGCTCTTGCGAAGTACGAAATATTCAAACCACTTGGTTACAATTTGAGCATAATAGGCATAGACAAACGTCTTTACAATCCCTTGACTTTTTTCGCTCAACGGTTTGTATCCTGCTTTCTGTCTAACTTTAATATCAACGAGTAGCCCATCTGTAATGATCAGGTCAAAAATGCTTTGGTGATCATTTTCGTCTGACACATGAACATGAGGCGGCATATGTTCGTTGGAAAGGAACGAAAAAATAAATTTCAAATATCTGAAAATTTGTGGCATAATGTTTTTTTTAATGTTGCAAAGATAACGTAATTTTCTGCAAAGATACAAAAAAAATCCGATATAGTGCCTATATTCCAAAAATTTTCCGTATCTTTGCAAAATCAAAAATAAATTCGCCTATGAAAAAAATGTGCTGAAAAGCACGAAACAAAACATATAAAAGCATTGGCTTTATTCTTTGCACCAGGAAATTTAGCGATTTTATGATTATCCGCAAAAGAATGAGTTTTTTGTTCACGTACAGCGTGAACTTGACTTATTCTTTGCGGACTTGGTTACGCTAAATACCACTGGTGCGGGAAACTGTTAAGTTTCACGCTTTTTTTATGTCTTTAAGTCAAAATTAATAAACACATCTAAACCAAAATACCTATGAAAAAAATCACCCTAATCTCAATTATCTTTGCAGCTTTTGCAACCAAAAGTTTTGCTCATTGTCCTATTCCACAATGGTGCCCATCAGCCCCCTTGCATCAGACTCTTTGCCCTGGCGAGCAGATAGAGGAGATCGAATTTCCATCGGTAATCGGAAAAACCCTTGTCATCAACTGGTGGACGGATGGCACGCGTTTCGCGTCTATCAACACGCCCGACGGTATTACGGTTTCGGGTCCGCCCGACAATCGGGAACATTCTGCTCCTGTTTCTATCAAGGGTGCACCGACAGTCGCAGGTACGCACCACTATACCGTGAGCAATACTTGCGGCGTGGAACTGCTACACGGTAGCATAACTTTGGGAGCACCACCCACCATCGGCATGGTTACACCAACCGACGACCGCTATACCACCGTTGGCACGGCATTCGCACCGCTTACTCTTACAGCCGATCCCGCAGGCGTACCTCCGATTACCATTCAGTGGTATTCGAGCACTACACCAAGCAGTGCTGCCGGAACAGGCGGCACAGCCGTGAGCGGTGCCACAGGCAACACTTTCACACCGCCGAGTGATGTTGTAAACACCGACGGCGTGTACTACTACGCTGTAACAACCGACCGTTGTGGGAGAATGACAACAACAATTAACTCCAGTGGTAAGCATACGGTTGGACCTGTGTGTGCGCCATGGGTTGGTGAAACGGGTTGCAACGATGATGCTCTCACGTTTATGTTGGGCACGCCGAGTTTTGTCACTACAACCACGTGGCAAATTTCCGGCAATGGCATCACACAAGAGTGGTCGGACGCGGTTATTGCTCCGGGTTGTGCAAAGGGTAATACAACCAACAATGATGAGTATGCCAATAATGCTGCTGTTGCCGACTGTCGGCAGGCACATACTGCCGGTCAAGGATT
>WRKV01000032.1 GCA_009777915.1 Bacteroidales bacterium
TCACATATTTTTTTGATTAAAATTCAAATTCGAAGATACAAAAAAAATGAAATACGGTATATTTTTTTTTAGTTGGGTTATTTGATTTTGAATTGTCATTTTTTTTTTGTATCTTTGCAGGTTGTATCAATTTGTAAAGAAAAAATGAAGATTAAAATTCAAAATACATCTAAAAATCCGTTACCCAATTACGAAACAATAGCCTCTGCCGGTATGGATTTAAGAGCAGACTTGAACGAAGATGTCGTTCTTAAACCTCTCGAAAGAGCCTTGATACCAACGGGTTTGCGAATCGAACTTCCGATGGGATACGAGGCACAAATCCGCCCGAGAAGTGGATTAGCCGCCAAACATGGTATCACGGTTCTCAATTCGCCCGGAACAATAGATGCAGACTATCGTGGCGAAATTAAAGTAATTTTAGTCAATTTATCTAACGAAAATTTTACCATCAAACACGGCGAACGTATTGCACAAATGATTATCTCTAAACACGAAACAGCAGTATTTTCAGTGGTTTCCGAACTCTCACAAACTCAACGTGGCGAAGGCGGATTCGGACATACCGGAACATAAATTTATGCAAATATCCTCGAAATATAAAGTACATTTCATATTCATCATATTGTTGGTGATGCTTGTTTTTTCCGGTTGTAAAAGCAAACAACCTGCTGTTGCGATTTCACCCCAAAATGACTCGCAAATCACAGCAAAATCAGAAGGTTCAAGATTTACACAAAATCAACAAATGTCAATAGACAACGCTTTTTTGGAAGGTGTGAAACGAATGATGATCGAAGATTATGGTACGGCGTTAGATGTTTTTTTCGATGTATTGAAAATGGATAATCAACATGCTGCAGCGAATTTTCAAATATCCAGAATCAGACTTTTACAAAATCAGTTGAATGATGCTGAAATCCACGCCGAACGGGCTTGGCGACTGTCTCAGGACAATAAATTTTATATCGAACATTTGGCAAGTATTTATCGACATAATCACAAATTTCCGCAAGCATTGAACAGTTATCAACAGTTGATAGAACTTGATCCGAAAAATGAAGATGAATACAGGCTCGAAATGGCAGAACTTTATCTCTTGCTTCGTAGACCGGCAGAGGCTCTTCGCATTTTGGACCAGATAGAAAAAAAACGCGGTGTTTCGGAAGAATTATCGATGCAAAAAATCAGAATTTATCAAATACTCGGACAAGAAAATAATATGCGGAACGAACTGCAAAAACTTATTCGAGAATTTCCGAATATGCCCGCATATTGGGCGATTTTAGCAGAACTCAACCTACAAACGGGACGACTTGCAGAAGCGTCTGAAAACCTTCAAAAAATTCTGTCTTTGGAACCTGAAAATCCGATGATATTAATTATGTATGCCGATTTTTTACGACAAACCGATCGTTTTGATGAGGCTTGTGAATACTATCGAAAGGTTGTTGAGATTGATCCATCGCAGTATTTAGTTTGGGAAGCGGTGTTGTTTTGCAACATGAACTCGTTGGATTCTCCGGAATTTATTGCAGATGCACAAAAAGCGTTGGAATTATTTCCGGAACAACCGCTACCATATTACATACTTGGAATTGGCTACAACTACAACAAAGACTATGAAATGGCAATGCAGTATTTTGAGCAAGCTGTGCCGTTGGCACAATCGAACGCCATACTGTCAGCCTCAATTTACGGGGCTTTGGGAGATGTTTATCATCAGCTGGAAAATTACAAAAAATCCGATGACAATTATCGAAAAGCATTGAAAATAGAGCCTAACGATGATTTGGTTTTGAATAATTTTTCGTACTATCTTTCGTTGCGTAAAGAAAATTTGGACGAAGCAGAACGTATGTCACGCTCTGTTGTTCAACGAAATCCGAATAATCCGACGTATTTGGATACGTTTGCATGGGTGCTTTATCAACAAGGAAAATATGCAGAAGCCAAAGCCGTCATGGAATTGGCTTTGAAAAATGGTGGTGATGATCAAGCGATATTGCTCGAACATTATGGCGATATTCTTTACAAAACCAACGAAAAAGAACTTGCTTTGGAATATTGGAAAAAAGCCCAAAACCTCGACGATTCGTCTGTTTCAGAATTTTTGAATGAAAAAATAAACACACAAACTCTCATCGAAAATTAATTTGTTTTATGAAAAAAATTACATGGATATTGACGCTTTTTCTTGCCTTGTTTTTGCAATCTTGTCGTTCGACGAAACAAGTGCAAACGACCGTAGATAAAGAGAGTATGGAATCTCAAACTGTAGAATCTCCTGTTAAACTGCGATCAGATTTTGAATGGTATTCTGCAAGTTTTTCGGGAAATGTTAATTTCAATGGAGAGAGAAACGGTATAAGCGGACAAATTCGCATTAAAAGTGATGAACAAATTTGGCTGACAGTTTCTGCAATGGGCGGTTTGGTTCCTGTTGCGAACATATTGATTACACAGGATTCCGTGTTTCTCCACAATCGAATTGAACGCACGGCAATGCTACGAGATCTCAGTTTTTTCAAAGAAATGACAGGCATGGATGTTACGTTCGAAATGTTGCAAGATATTTTGATGGGAAGTTTTTTGTATGAACCGAATCCTGCATATTTTTACGAATTTTCGGACGGAAATAAACTGTTAGTACAAGTGAAAGATCCGGTACAAATAGAATTGAGATTGAACTATTCAAGAATACAAATTGATGTGCCACAAAATATGCCGTTTTCCATTCCGAATTCGGTCAAAAGAATATAGATTATGAATCGTTTTTTTCAATACGCAAAACTCTCAAAATGCCTGATAATCCTAATGTTTTCGGGGTTCTTGCTTAGTAATGTGTTGTATGCTCAACAAAGACGACCTGCAACAACACCTGCACGTCAACCGACCAAAGAACAATTGCAAAGGCAAGCCAAAGAATTGGAAACGCAGATTAGAAACACCAACAGAATGTTGGAGGAAACGTCGAAAAACAGAACGGCAAACGTTAATCAACTCAATATCCTCAATGCTCAAATTAATCAGCGTGATCAACTCATTCAAACGATTAATAACGAGATTTCTGTTGTAAATACGGGTATTCGAGATTATGAAACTCAAATTTCCGAATTGGAACGAGACATCAAAAACTTGAAAAACGAATATGCTAAACTTATTGTAGCCACACAGCGACACCTAAATTCTATGGAACAACTTCTGTTTATCGTGGCTGCCGAAAATTTTAATCAAGCGTATCGACGACTGAGATATTTTCAACAATACAGTGCACATCGGAAAAAACAAGTGGAATTGATTCATCAAAAACAAGAGGAATTAGCCGAATTAAAAACATTTCTCGAAGAAGAAAAAGATACGAAAACAGAACTGTTGACGAAAGAACAGCAAGAAAAAACAGAACTTGATTCGGAGAAAAATAAACGCAATAAAATCATTACTGACTTGCAAAAAAGAGAGCGAGAACTTCGCGAGGAAAACCGCAAGAATCAAGCCGAACAAAAGAGACTTTCGCAACAAATTGAACGCATCATTCAGCAAGAAGTTGAGGCTGCTCGACAAGCTGCTGCCAAAAGGGCTGCGGAGGAGGCTGCGAAAAGGGGAGCAGCCGCTCCTCCACCTGCAAAACCTGATGTTACTCAGCTTACACCTGCCGAACAGAAATTAGCAGATGACTTTGTCAGCAATCGCAGTAGATTGCCGTGGCCAACCGAACGCGGACAAATTACCGAACGCTTTGGAACGCACGATCATCCGGTTATCAAAGGCGTGAAAATCAGTAACGACGGAGTAACCATAAGTACGCCGAAAAATGAACCTGTACGTGCTGTGTTTAACGGTACGGTTGTCAACATATATCCGTCGCCGTTTGGTGATGCCAAAACGGTAATTATCGTTCATGGAAATTATCGAACCGTTTACACCAATTTGAAATCCATAAGTGTAAAAGCCGGACAAACCGTAACTACACGACAACAAATCGGCGTTGTAAACACGCATGACAGTAAGGATTTCGTTGGATTCCAAATTTGGAGAGATCTACAAAAACTTGACCCGCAACAATGGATTGCAAAATAACAAAAAATATATTTACACATGAAAAAAATTCTAATCTTAACCGCTATCGTGCTTTTCGCACTAAGTTGTGCGACTGCCCGAAACAACAACGACAAACGTACCAAAGTCGAAATCACGACTACCGAAGGTGTTATTGTGCTTGAACTCTACAATGAAACGCCTGTTCATCGCGACAATTTTATCAAATTGGTCAAAGAAAATTTTTACAACGATTTGTTGTTTCATCGTTGCATTCGTTCGTTTATGATTCAAGGTGGCGATCCGAATTCTAAGACCGCAAAGCCGGGCGAAATGCTGGGTTCCGGAGATATCGGCTACACATTGCCCGCTGAATTTCGAACGGAATTTGTACACACTCGCGGAGCACTTGCTGCCGCTCGTCAGGGTGATCAAGTGAATCCCGAAAAACGTTCGTCGGGTTGTCAGTTTTATATTGTTCAAGGACAGGTTCAGTCTCGCGAACGTATGGAACAAATGAATGCCAATCGTTATCCGAAATATACCGATGAGCAAATTGAAGCGTACTCTACTATTGGCGGAACACCGCATTTGGACGGAGGTTATACGGTTTTCGGACATGTGATTTCGGGATTAGATGTGATTGAAAAAATCAGTCTTTTGCCGACAGATCAAGCCAATCGCCCGTTGCAAGATGTGCAAATGTCAATGAAAATTATCAAATAAGTTCAAAAAAAATGAAACTCAAAATTGATCAATTGCTTGAAGAAACCCAATGTTTTCAAGCCTCTACAATGGACGAACTCGAACAATTTCGTGTGAAAATGCTTGGTAAAAAAGGTGAACTCAACGATTTGTTTGAAGCGTTCAAAACTGTTGCCAATGAGGAAAAACGCGAGATAGGACAGAAGTTAAATGTCTTGAAAAATGCTGTACAAGAAAAAATAGATGTCATAAAAAATTCACTCGAAACAACGGAAACCGTTTCCGAAAACACAGATTTGACGCGACCTGTCAACGATTTTGTGTCCGGCTCTCGACATCCGATTGCCTTAGTTCGAAAAGAAATTCTCGACATTTTTTCTCGAATGGGTTATGTGGTTGCCGAAGGTCCGGAAATTGAGGACGATTGGCATAACTTTACTGCTTTGAATTTTCCGCCCGAACACCCTGCACGTGATATGCAAGATACGTTTTTTGTAGAAAAAAACGGTGTAAACGATATTGCTTTACGCACCCACACCTCGTCTGTACAAGTACGTGTGATGGAAATCCAAAAACCGCCTATTCGTGCGGTTTTTCCGGGACGTGTGTATCGAAATGAAGCTATTTCGGTGCGTTCTCACGTGTTTTTTCATCAAGTCGAAGGCTTGTATATCGACAAAAATGTGTCGTTTGCAGATTTGAGAGAAACGTTGTTGTATTTTGCCAAAGAAATGTTTGGCGAAGAGACTAAAATCCGTTTACGTCCATCGTTTTTTCCGTTTACCGAACCATCGGCAGAAATGGATATTTCTTGTAATTTGTGTGGCGGAACAGGTTGTCCGTTTTGTAAACACACCGGCTGGGTAGAGATTTTAGGGTGCGGAATGGTTGACCCGAATGTATTGGAAAATTGCGGAATTGACAGCAATGTATATTCCGGATTTGCTTTCGGAATGGGCATTGAACGCATGACCAATCTCAAATATACGGTCAAAGATTTACGTTTGTTTTCTGAAAATGATTTACGATTTTTATCGCAGTTTTCGTAGAATTAACGTAGTCGATTCAGCGAGCGAATCAATGCTGCATCTTTACGAATTGCACGTTGGGCAAGCCTTACAAACAACAACGTAATAAGCGGAATGTAAACCGGAAACAAATACGTTATCGGCGTGCCTTTCGGGAGATTCAGTGCACTTAACGTAAGGTTTATCGTTATGAACATTGCACCAATTAAAAACACATTCGTCAATAAAATAAATGCACAAAGTCGTGTTTGTAATGCACGTTTTTTGTACATAAAAATTGTTAGTATCACCAAACTCATAAACAAGGTTGTTAAAGCCTGCATGATGATAAACATATAGTTTACTTTCGTGAAACCCTCTAAATTTCCGATAGACAGAATACTGATGTTGCACGTAACTTCTGTTCCTAATTTGAAACTTGCAAATGGAGAAATGAAAAGCAATACGAAGGAAAGAAGGGACAGAATTAAGAAAATGGATTGTTTGCGTTGTATCATGATTAATTTTTTTTTTGCAAAGATACGAATTTTTTCGCAAAATAACAGAATTTTGTAAAAAAATGTTGCTAATTCAAATATTTTTTGTATCTTTGCAGTACAAATTTTGAAGTAATTCACAGTAAGGATTATTCCGTTGTGAAAACATCCAAGGTGGCACATCTGTGTCGCCTTTTTTTATCCCTTGTTTTTTTCCTTTGTCAATCCCATTTTTTTTCGTACCTTTGCATTCTCAAACAATTACGATTAAACAACGAAACCAATGACAACGAAACGAAATAACATGAAAAAAACTCCGTTTCGGGGAACAGGCGTGGTGATTCCGGTGTTTTCAATTCGAACGGAAAAAGGGTTGGGCGTTGGTGAATTTTCGGACTTGAAACTTCTCGCCGATTGGGCTGAACTCTGCGGTTTGAAACTGATCCAAATACTTCCGATTAATGACACAACGCTGCATTCCTCGTGGTTGGATTCGTCTCCTTATGTGGCTATTTCGGTGTTTGCACTACATCCGCTTTATTTGAATATCGAAAGTATGGGAAAGTTCACGGCGAAAGAATTGACTGAATATCGTAGCCTTTGCAAAACTCTGAATGCCTTGTCGCAAGTGGATTATGAGGCTGTGATGAATGCAAAATGGAAATACATTCGGAAGTTTTACAAAAAAGATGCAAAAAAAACGTTTGAAACCAAAGCCTATCAAAATTTTTTCAAAAAAAATGCAGATTGGTTGACACCTTATGCCAAATTCTGTGGAATCCGAGATCAAACTGATGTCGAAATTCATTATTTTGTGCAATATCATTTGCATGTTCAACTTTCGGAAGCCTCCGAATATGCGATGAATAAAGGCGTTTACTTAAAAGGTGATGTTCCGATTGGCGTGAATCCGAACAGTGTGGATACGTGGATTGAACCGAAATTGTACAACTTGGATTGTCAAGCCGGAGCTCCTCCTGATGCATTTTCAACGACCGGACAACTTTGGAAAATTCCTACGTACAACTGGGAGGAAATGGCAAAAGATGACTATGCATGGTGGCATCGACGATTGAAAAAAATGGAAGATTATTTCCGCGTTTTTCGTATTGATCATATTTTGGGATTCTTCCGAATCTGGGAAATAGCAATGGATACAGAAGACGGACTTTTGGGAGTATTCTCTCCTGCCCTACCATTTTCTGTGGACGAATTAAATTTACGTGGATTAAATTTCGATTACAATCGATTTTGTAAATCATACCTTAATGATGATAAAAACGAAGTTCTTTTCATCGAGGATAAAACACAAAAAAATCATTTTCATCCACGAATAACATTTCACACAACCCGCTCATATCAAGACTTAGACGAGAATACAAAATATATTCTGAACGATATTTACAACGATTATTTTTATCGTCGACACAATGATTTTTGGCGTGAAATAGGTTTGAAAAAATTACGTAGTTTGAAAAATTCTACCAGCATGATGGTTTGTGGTGAGGATCTTGGAATGGTGCCGGATTGCGTGCCGGACGTGATGAACGAATTGCAAATCTTGAGTTTGATTATCCAACGAATGCCCAATGATCCGAGTGTGAAATTTGCAAAATTATCTCGTGCTCCATATCTGAGCGTATGCAGTCCGAGTAGTCACGACATGAGTGGAATCCGCTGTTGGTGGGAAGAAAACAGAAACGACACACAAGATTTTTATTATCACGAATTAGGACAACACGGCGATTGTCCGCAAATTTGCGAACCTTGGATTGCACAACTCATCATTGAGCAACACTTACAATCTCCGAGTCTTTGGGCAATTTTTCCGATTCAAGATTTGATGGCAATGGACGGAAATTTACGATTAGAAAATCCGCAAGACGAACGTATCAACGAACCCGGAAACAACCGTCATTACTGGCGTTACAGGTTTCATCATCCCATCGAAACTATGTTGACATTTGACGAATTTAATACGAAAATTGCAGAGATGATTGAACGTTCCGAACGGAATTAATTCATGCGATAAACCTTGTCGACACCCTCAATTTTTCGAAGTTCATCCATGAGTTCATTAAGTTGAACAACGTCCGAAATGTAAAGCATAATTGCTCCTTCAAACGTACCTTCCGCTGCATCTAAATGTACAGATTTTACGTTCAAATCCAAATTTTTTGAAATCACACGGCTCATATCTCTCCACAAGCCTTTTCGGTCGTTTCCATCCAATTTTACGCCCACCAAAAACGTTACTTGTTCATTTTCTCTCCACTTGGTTTTTACAATTCGATTGCCGTATTTCGACATCAATTCAATCGCATTCGGACAGTTGATTCGATGTACTTGAATCACATTATTCGGCATCAAAATTCCAATCACATCATCGCCCGGAATTGGGTTACAACATGTCGAAATTTCGTAAGCCACATTTTGCTTGTCTTTCCCAAGCATCAAGGATTCCGGCTTGTTTTTCACCTGCTGTTGAATGGCTTCGTTGATGGTCATCGGATCCAATTTTTCTTTTGCTCCAAACAACGCTCGAAACCAACTCGGCGATTTACTCGGTTTTTCAAAAATCGCCCAAATATCCTCTTTTTTCAACTGTTCTGTGGCGATACGATAATACAAATCTATTTTATTTTTCGACTTTGTTTTATCTAAAATCAGCGATAACGCATCGGTGTCTAACGGACGTTTTGCCTCTTTTAAGTAGGCTTCCAGCATATTTGAACCTTCAGAATAATAACGACGTTTTTCTTCGTTCAAGTAATTTCTGATATGTATTTTTGCACGTTCGGTAACCGCAATTTGGAGCCATTCGTCAGTCGGCTTTTGGCGTTTAGATGTAATGATTTCGATTTGATTTCCGCTTGTCAAAACATGATTAATCGGAACTAATTTATGATTAACTTTTGCCCCTATCGCAGTTTCTCCAAGTTTGGAGTGGATATTGTACGCAAAATCGAGCACCTTAGAACCCGCCGGCATCGTCTTAAAGTCGCCTTTTGGTGTGTAAACGATGATTTCTTCGTCGAATAAATTTTGTCTGAATTCGTTCAAAAAATCCAACGCATCTTTTGGGTCTCCGACGAGCATCTCGCGAATTTTGTTAAGCCAAATATCCAATCCACTTTCTTGATTCGCAAACGTAGCGTCTTGTTTGTATTTCCAATGTGCAGCATAACCTTTTTCCGCAATTTCGTCCATACGTTTAGAACGAATTTGCACTTCAATCCATTGTCCGGTATAACTCATCAACGTTGTGTGCAAAGCCTCGTATCCATTGCTTTTCGGCGACGAAATCCAATCTCGCAAACGACTGGGATTGGGTCGATAAATATCGGTCAAAATGGAATAAATTTTCCAACAATCCGACTTTTCATTTTCATACGACGAATCCACAATGATTCGAACTGCAAATAAATCAGAAATTTCCTCAAACGAAATACGTTTGGTTTTCATCTTGTTCCAAATTGAATAAGCAGATTTTACTCGTCCGGAGATGTTGACATTGAGTGATGTTTCGGATAATTTTTTCTCAATAGGTTCTATAAATTCCGATATGGATCGTTGGTGTTCGGGAGCGGCACGTTGAATTTTTTCCGAAATTTCTTTGTAAATCTCTATATCCGTATATTTCATCGCCAAGTCCTCAAGTTCACTTTTAATTGAATAAAGTCCCAAACGATGAGCCAACGGGGCATACAGATAGGTTGTTTCGGCTGAAACTTTCAACTGTTTGTCGGTTGGCATGGAATCCAGCGTGCGCATATTGTGCAATCTGTCTGCAAGTTTTATCAAAATCACACGAATATCATCAGACAACGTGAGCAACATTTTCTTGAAATTTTCTGCTTGAATCGAAAGCGTTCCTTGATCAAAAATTTCTTCGATTTTCGTGAGTCCGTCAATGATTTTCGCCACAGCCGGCGTGAACATTTTTTCGATATCTTCTAACGAAAATTCGGTATCTTCAACCACATCGTGCAGCAAGGCACAAGCCGCCGAGGTTGGTCCTAATCCAATGTCATTCACAACAATATAAGCCACTTCAAGCGGGTGATAAATATAGGGTTCACCGCTCTTTCGACGCATGTCGCTATGTGCATTCAACGCCAATTCAAACGCTTTGCCGAGCATCTGTTTTTCGTTTTCTTTCAACGGAACTTTGAATGCTTTCAAAACAGCTTTGTAACGTCTATGGATTTCTTTTTTTTCTTGTTCTTGATCTATCATGTCTATTTACTCAATACAATTTGCAAAGATACGATTTTTTTTTGAATTCTCATTTTTTTTTCGTACCTTTGCACGGAATTTTGACTTATTCACTCTATAAAAAACATAAAAAATTATGAAAAAAGTTGTTTTACTTCGCCATGGCGAAAGCACTTGGAACAAAGAAAATCGTTTTACAGGCTGGACAGATGTTGATTTAACCTCAGTGGGTGTTGAAGAGGCACACGAAGCAGCACGATTGATGAACGAAGCCGGATTTCGTTTCGGAATGGCATTTACATCGTATTTGAAACGTGCAATCAAAACCTTAAATGTGGTTTTGGAAGATATGGATTTATTACAAATTCCGGTTGAAAAATCATGGCGTTTGAACGAGAAACATTATGGTATGTTACAAGGTTTGAATAAAGCGGAAACTGCTGAAAAATATAGCGAAGAAAAGGTTTTGGTTTGGCGTAGAAGTTATGATATTGCACCCGACGAAATCCCCGCAGACGATTCACGCAACACGCGTAAAGACCCGAAATATGCAGATGTTGATCCGAAATTAATTCCGTTGACCGAAGCCTTGAAAGATTGTATCGAACGTACGCTCCCTTACTGGAACGAGCATATCGTGCCATCGTTGAAACAATACGATGAAGTGATTGTTGCTGCTCACGGAAACAGTTTACGCGGAATTATCAAACATCTCAAAAATATCTCCGACGAAGATATTTCCAAATTGAATTTACCTACGGCAATGCCTTATGTGTTCGAATTTGACAAAGATATGAACTTGGTGAAAGATTATTTTTTGGGCGACCCTGATGAATTGGCAAAACGCATGGAAGCCGTTGCAAATCAAGGAAAGGTGAAATGATATGCTTAGAACACACACCTGCGGAGAGCTAAATATCACCCATGTCGGACAATCGGTCATACTTTGCGGATGGCTACAAAAATCGCGTGATCTGGGCGGAATGACATTCATTGATTTGCGTGATCGCTATGGCATTACGCAACTCGCTTTCAACATGGATACCAATGCCGAACTTTGCGAAAAAGCCCGAAAACTCGGACGAGAATACGTGTTGAGTATCACCGGAAACGTTGCTGAACGTAGCAATAAAAATGCCAAAATTCCAACAGGAGATATTGAAATTATCGTTGAAAACATTGACGTTTTGAACAAGTCGAAAACGCCGCCATTCACGATTGAAGATCAATCCGATGGTGGTGATGAACTTCGTATGAAATATCGTTATCTTGATTTGCGTCGAAATCCTGTTCGAAAAAATATCGAACTTCGACACAAGATGAGTATCGAAACTCGGAATTACTTGAATGGCTTGAATTTCGTTGAAATCGAAACACCGTTTTTGATTAAATCTACGCCCGAAGGTGCAAGAGATTTTGTGGTGCCGTCTCGTATGAACGAAGGCGAATTTTATGCATTGCCACAGTCTCCGCAAACGTTCAAACAGTTGTTGATGGTTTCCGGTTACGACCGTTATTTCCAGATTGTACGCTGTTTTCGAGATGAGGATTTGCGTGCCGATCGTCAACCGGAATTTACGCAAATCGACTGCGAAATGTCGTTTGTTACGCAAGATGATGTACTGAATACGTTTGAAGGTTTGACCAAACATTTGTTCAAAGTTGTTAGAAATGTTGACGTTCCTGCGTTTCCGAGAATGACGTATGCCCATGCGATGAAATTTTACGGCAGCGACAAACCCGATACACGTTTTGAAATGAAATTTGTTGAACTCAACGATGTCGCAAAAGGCAAAGATTTCAAGGTGTTTGACGATGCTGAGTTGGTTGTTGGAATTTGTGCAAACGGTTGTTCGGAATACACCAGAAAACAATTGGACGAATTGACGGATTTCGTAAAACGCCCGCAAATCGGGGCAAACGGCTTAGTTTATGTCAAATTTAATTTGGACGGAACTGTAAAATCGTCGGTTGATAAATTTTTCAATGAAGAATCTTTGAAAAAAATCGGCGAAAAATTCGATGCCAAAGCGGGCGATTTAATTCTGATTATGGCAGGTGCAACGGAAAAGGCACAAAGACAGTTGTCCGAACTTCGTTTGGAAATGGGCGAACGCTTGGGATTACGCGACCCGAACGTGTTTTCGCCACTTTGGGTGGTTGATTTTCCGTTGTTGGAATGGGACGAAGAATCGCAACGATTTTTTGCCAAACATCACCCGTTTACTTCACCGAAAACTGAGGATATTGATTTGCTCGAAACCAATCCCGGTGCGGTGTGTGCCAATGCCTACGATTTGGTGATTAACGGTGTCGAAGTTAGTGGTGGTTCGATTCGAATTTTCAACAGAGATTTGCAAAATCGTATGTTCAAAATACTTGGTTTTTCGGAAGAAGAGGCTAAAAAACAATTCGGTTTTTTGTTGGATGCGTTTGAGTACGGTGCTCCGCCACATGGTGGTATAGCCTTCGGATTCGACCGTCTTTGCTCGCTGTTTGGAGGTTCTGAATCAATTCGAGATTATATCGCTTTTCCGAAAAACAACGCCGGACGTGATGTGATGATTGATGCTCCGTCAACCATTAGTTCCGCACAGTTAGAGGAATTGCGATTGGTAACGAAAATTTAGACACAACATGAATTCTTTCGGCGAAAATATCAAACTAACAACTTTCGGAGAATCGCACGGCGTGGCTATTGGCGGGGTTATTGAGGGATTTCCTGCCGGTGTGGTCGTTGATGAGAATTTTATTCAATCGGAATTGGATCGTCGAAAACCCTCTAACGACAAGGCAAGCACAACACGAAAAGAAAATGATAGAGTAGAAATTTTGTCGGGAATTTTTGAAGGAAAAACACTTGGAACGCCCATTGCGTTTATCATTCGTAACGAAAATCAACAGTCGGGCGACTACGAATATCTGCGTGAGATCCATCGTCCCGGACATGCAGATTTTACTTACGATAAAAAATACGGGCATTACGACCATCGTAGCGGTGCTCGTGCATCTGCACGCGAAACGGCTGCACGCGTTGCTGCCGGTGCGTTTGCGAAAACTATTCTGCAAGAAAAAGGCATTGAAATTTCAGCCCATATCCAACAAATCGGAAACGCTCAAACGCCTGATGAAATGGGACGTTTAATCGAACAGGCGAAAACCGACGGCGATAGTTTGGGTGGAATTATAGAGTGCGTAATTAAAAATGTTCCTGTCGGAATTGGAGAACCTATTTTCGGCAAACTGCAAGCCCGGCTTGCCGAAGCGATGATGAGTATTCCCGCTGCAAAAGGTTTTGAATACGGCAAAGGGTTTCGTTCGGCGACCATGAAAGGTAGCGAACACAACGACACGTATATGTTTGACCATAGTGTTAAACCCGCAACCAATAACAGTGGCGGGATTCTGGGCGGAATCAGTACCGGACAAGATATTGTTTTTCGGGTTGCATTCAAACCGATTGCAAGTATTTCCAAACCTCAGGAAACTGTGGATAAACAAGGAAATCCCGTGCAATTAATCAATCGCGGTCGACACGATATTTGTTGTGTGCCAAGAGCTGTGCCGATTGTCGAGGCTATGGCTGCACTTGTAATTGCTGACAATTTGGATTTCTAACCAACCATAATCCTAAGAATGTCAAGGCTCCATTGACAATCAAAATTGCAAATCCAAAGTCGAAAATATAAGTATTCAAAAGATAACTTAAAATCGGGGAAAGTATGGCTATCACAGGAATCCAACGATCTCTGACTGCAAATTTTGTGAATAATCCGAAAGCGAACAATCCCAATAGCGGTCCGTACGTGTATGCTGCAATTTGATAAATCGCATTGATGACGCTGTCGTTGTTGATGAAATGAAATAAAACAATCACAAAAATCAATACCAACGAAATGCAAATATGAACCAATCTACGTTTTTTGATGAGTTTCGGATCATCGTTTTTCACTTCCAAAATATCGACCGTAAACGATGTTGTTAACGCTGTAAGTGCTGAATCCGCACTGGAATACGCCGCTGCAATAATACCGAGAATAAATAAAATACTCACGGTTGTACCCAAATAAAGTTCACCTGAAATCGGATTGATTTGTGTGGCTAAAATCGGAAATAATTCGTCGCCTTTCAAATCAAACGGATTCAATCCGAATTGTTGTGCGAATATCATTAAAAGCACGCCAAACGAGAGAAACAAAAGATTCACAGGAACAAATAAAAAACCGTAAGTAAACATATTTTTTTGTGCATCTTTCAGATTTTTACACGCCAAATTCTTTTGCATTTGATCTTGATCCAAACCGGTCATAACAACCACCGTGAAAATACCTGCCAAAAACTGTTTCCAAAAATAGCGATTATTGGAAATATCGTCGACATAAATTTTTGACATGTCGCTATCTACAACGGTTCTGAACAATCCTGCCATATCCAGATTCAATGCATTTTTAACTTGAATCAAACATAAAATAACCGCTCCGAAAAAGATAAGACCTTGAATGGTATCCGTCCAAATCACGGTTTTAATTCCACCTTTTTGCGTGTAGAGAAAAATCAACAAAATCGTAATCGAAACCGTTACGATAAATGGGATATTCCATGCATCGAAGACGGCTTTTTGCAGCACGATTGCCACGATATACAAGCGAAACGCAGAACCAAGCGTTCGCGAAAGCAAGAAAAATGATGCTCCTGTTTTGTAAGAAAAAAATCCGAATCGACTTTTGAGATAGGTATAAATTGTAGTCAAATTTAGTTTGTAATATAGTGGCAATAAGACCGTTGCGACTAATATATAACCAAACACAAATCCGAAAACCATTTGCATGTATGCGAATCCGCTGTTCATAACCATTCCGGGAACGGAAACAAATGTTACGCCCGAAATGGACGTGCTCAACATTGCAAAAGCGATGATATACCAAGGCGAACGGCGGTTTCCGTTGTAGAACGATTGATTATCGACTTTTCGTGTGGTGAGATAGGCAACTCCGAATAAAAGCACAAAAAATACGGCGATTATGGAGAGAATTAAAGTTGGGTTCATGAAAAAAACATGCTTTTTGGTTTATTTCGCTGTTAGAGCGGCTAAAGCGATCGAATACAATTTGGTTAATTCGCTGTCTCCGCGAGACGAAAGAATACACGGAACCTTTGCACCTACAACCATTGCAGCGAGTTCGCTACCCACTAATTTGGTACATGTTTTGTAGAACACGTTTCCGCTTTCGATGTTTGGAAATACCAAACAATCTGCATCTCCGGCAACTTCGCTTTTCAGTTTTTTGATTTCGGCAGCCTCTTTATCAATCGCCACATCAAGAGCCAAAGGACCATCAATAATCGCACCTTTGATTTGTCCTCTGTCGCCCATTTTTGCAATAATTGCCGCATCAACGCAAGCCGGCATTCCAACGGACATTTGCTCGGTTGCCGTAATCATCGCAACTTTCGGAATTGCTATACCAAGAGCCTTTGCAACGTTTACACAAAAACCGACAATCGCCGTTTTTTGTTTCATATCCGGTGCTGGAATAATCGCCATATCGCTACACACCATCAATTTGTGGTATCTCGGCACTTCCAACACTCCCACGTGAGAAAGAACAGCCTTTGGATTCGGCATCAAACCTTTTTCTTTGTTCAAAATAGCACGCATATATTTGTCGGTGCTCACCAAACCTTTCATCAACATGTTGCCTTTGCCTTCATTGATGAGCCTTACAGCCAAATCAGCGGCTTTTTGTTCGTCGGCTTCTTGAACGAGTTCAAACTTGTTTACGTCGATTTTTTCGTCGGCACAAACTTTTTTGATGGTCTCAATATCACCCACCAATGTTGCGTCAATGATGCCTTTTTCAATGGCTTGATTGATGGCACCAATCGTGTGAGAATCGTTGGCATACGCGGCTACCAAGCGTTTTTTTTCTTTGCTTTTTACGGCTTCGATAATTTGTTCGAGTTTTGTAATCATGATATTTTTAATTTTAATTTAACTGCAAAGATACAAAAAAAAATCAATATAACAATAAGATTTATCAACTTCGTTTTTTAATTTTGATTTATCATTTTTTTTTCGTACCTTTGTCTTTCGTAATGACAAAATAATAAATTGTAACACTAATCACAAATTCCGTTAAGGCGGAAGGGAAAACCATCAACCATGAACGAAGAATTAAACCAACAACCCGAAAACACAGGGGAATCCAACGTTTCACACGAAACAGTTATGTCGAATTTAGCAGAAGTTGAGGCACAAGAAACAGCCATTTCAACAGAGGAAATTATTGAAGAAGAAATTTCAAATGAGGAAATCGTTGAGGGAGAAATCGCAAGTGAGGAAACCGTCAACGAGGAACATACCGATGAAGACGACAAAAAAACCCATGCAGAAAAACGGCGTTTGAGAGAGGAAGAAGAACGCATTAAGCAAGAAAATCTAAAACTCAAACTTGCTGCATTAGATGATTTACGTAAGTTAATCGAATCGGAAGAAAGTTTGAAAACTACTTACGATGAGTTCAAAAAACTTCAAGAAAAGTGGCGAGAAATCGGTGCTGTTCCAAAAAATGAAGTCAATAATCTTTGGCAAAATTATCATTTTTTAGTTGAAAAGTTTTTCGACAAAGTCAAAATCAACAAGGATTTGCGAGATTTAGACTTAAAGAAAAATCTTGAGGCTAAAATCGAACTTTGCGAAAAAGCAGAGGAATTACTTTTGGAGCCATCGATCAATAAATCTTTCAAATTATTGCAGGAATATCACGATAAATGGAAAGAAATCGGACCTGTTTTATTGGAGAAAAAAGACGAAATTTGGGAACGTTTCAAAACTGCTTCCGACTCTATAAATCAGAAACGACGCGAGCTTTACGAGGCACAGCAAGCCAATGCCGAGCAAAATTATTTGGCAAAGCAAGCCCTTTTGGAGCGTGTTAAAGAATTGCTCGAACGTCCGATGGAAAGCATCAATCAGTGGAACAAAGCCAATGACGAAGTCAACGAAATTCTCAATCTTTGGAAAAAAATCGGTCGTGCTGTTGCTACCAAAAACGAGGAAATTTGGAGTGATTTCAAAGAACTTTTGAATGCTTTTTTCGAACGCAAACGTTTGTTTTTTTCACAAATTAAAGATGTTCAACTTGAAAATTTGAATCGAAAAATTGAACTTTGTATTCAAGCGGAAGCCATTGCTGCACAAGACAATTTCAAGAATGCGACCAAAGAAATTTTGGCTTTGCAAGACGAGTGGAAAACGATTGGACCCACTGCAAAAAAACACACCGAAAAAGTTTGGAAACGTTTCCGGACGGCTTGCGATAATTTTTTCGAAAAGAAAAATAGTTTTTTCAGTGAATCGCGAATGCAAGAAAAAGAAAATTTGAAACTCAAAGAAGAACTGATTGACGAAGTGAAATCCGCAACATTCGTAAATGCTGAAAAAACTCAACAATTGCAGGCTATCAAAGATTTTCAAAAACGTTGGATGAATATCGGACACGTTCCATTGCGTGAAAAAGACCGACTTTACAACGAATTTCGGCAAGCGATCAATACCTTGATGGAAAGTTTGAATATCATGCCGGGCGAACTTCGAGCCTCGACATTTGCCAGCAAATTCAGCAATATCCAACATCCTGAGGACGCAGATGCGCTGTCGAATAAAGATGTTTATTCGTTGCAAAATAAAATTACCAAAATGCGAGAGGAGATTTTGCTTTGGGAAAATAATTTAGGATTTTTCAGCAAGTCGAAAAACGCAGACATCTTGAAAAAAGAGGTAGAGGAGAAGGTTTTGCGAGCAAAACAGGAACTCGCTTTATTGGAAGCCAAAATGAAAATTATTCGTCAACGATGAGAATTGATATCATCACATTATTTCCTGAAATGTTTGCCGGTCCGTTTGACCATTCCATTGTGAAACGAGCACAAACAAAGGGATTGGTTGAAATTCACCTGCATCAATTAAGGGATTTTGCGATTGACAAACATCGGCGTGTGGACGATTATCCGTTCGGCGGAGAACCGGGAATGGTGATGATGATCGAACCGATTGTCAACTGTATCGAGCATCTAACTAAGGAAAGAGCGTATGACGAAATTATTTTCACGACTCCCGACGGACCACTTTTCGATCAAAAAGCAGCGAACACACTTTCGTTAAAACAAAATATCATCATACTTTGCGGGCATTACAAAGGCGTTGACGAGCGAGTGAGAGAACATTTTATCACGAAGGAATATTCGGTTGGCGATTATGTTTTGTCGGGTGGTGAGTTGCCGGCTATGTTGATTACCGATGCGATTGTTCGTTTGATTCCGAGTGTGATTGGCGATGAAACTTCGGCATTAAACGATTCGTTTCAAAACGACTTGCTCTCCTACCCTGTTTACACGCGTCCTGCGGAGTTTCGAGGTTGGGCAGTTCCGGAGATTTTATTGTCGGGACATGATGCAAAAATTCGTGAGTGGCAACATGAGCAATCTTTTTTGCGAACTGCGAAACGGCGACCCGATTTAATCAATAGTTAATGGAATATCAGACCATTACAAGTCTAAAAAAAATCCCCTCTATATTATTTGTTTTTTTCATTTTTTTTTCGTACCTTTGTAGAATCTAAATTTAACAAAATTCTAATTTAATGATAACAAAGATATGAAAAAAGTTCTTTCTTTTGTGTTCGTAATTATATTATTTGCGACACAGCAGAGTTTCGCCGTTCCGGCAGTACCGTGGCCTGTAGACTATGAGCTACCCGATGGAACAACAATCACCATTCAATTGCGAGGCGATGAACGACTGAATTGGGCGGAAACGCCCGATGGTTTTACTTTATTGCGTAGCAGCGATGGCTTTTTTGAATATGCCGTTCAAGACCAAGTCGGGGACTTGAAACTTTCGGGGATTCGTGCACGCAACGAGGCGGAACGCACGGTTCAGGAACAAAGTTTTTTGCTTAATAAAACCAAACATTTGAGGTATAGCAATTCGCAAGTAGAGACACTTCGCCAACTTCGTCAAATGAGAGATGAGGAGATGAGTAGATTTAGGTCTGAGGCAGGCGGGGCACAACGATCTCTTACAGGAACCATTCGTGTTCCGATGATTTTAGTTGGGTTTGCCGATAGAGCGTTCACAAGAACGGCGACAGAGATTCAGGCGTTGCTGGCTCAGTTGAATTACACAACCAATGGTGCCACAGGAAGTGTGCGTGATTACTTTATTGCGAACTCTTACGGACAAATGAATTTTGAAGTGGACGTTTTTGGTCCGTACAGATTGCCGGGCAATATTCAGACGTATACCGATAACTACGTCTCCGGTAGTAGCGGTCCAACCTGTGGTGGAGACCCTCGCGATATGGCTCGTTTGGCAATCGATTCGGCGTATTATCGGGGTGGGGCTAATTTTGCTCTTTATGATCATGGCAATACCGGAATGGTAAACACCGTGCATATCATCTTTGCCGGATACGGCACGGAAGCAGGTGCAAGCAGATGTGCATCAATATGGTCGCATGCCTGGGGTTTTTCGCCTGCAAAATTCTATAATGGAAAATACATAAATAGCTATTCCTGTTCGCCGGAACTTCAAGGAAATTCGGGCAATGATCTTACGTATATCGGCGTTATTGCACACGAGTTAGGCCACTCTTTACTGGGTTTGCCCGATTATTACGATACGGATTATGCCATATGCGGCTCGGCTGTAGATATAGGAAACTGGTGTCTTATGGCGGGAGGTAGTTGGAATGAT
The DNA here is from genome assembly GCA_009777915.1 of Bacteroidales bacterium. Lineage (GTDB taxonomy): Bacteria > Bacteroidota > Bacteroidia > Bacteroidales > P3 > WRKV01. Next base: position 20,223 of record WRKV01000032.1, read on the forward strand.
GGCGGACGTACACCGCCGTATTTCTCAGCAGATGCACGTACTACCGCCGGATGGGCACAAGAAATCGTATTGTC
>WRKV01000033.1 GCA_009777915.1 Bacteroidales bacterium
AAAATAACCCTCTCGAATAAATCCACGTTTTTCAAAGCCGAATAATTTTGCCGGATTGTGTGCGGTTTTTTCAACAATCGTTTCTAACGAAAAAATATGTTGTCGTACAAGTTCCAACAATGCCTGTAAACTATGCTGAACAAGCGGAATTCCGGACGGTGCTTTGAAATAAGATTGCGTTTTTTCCTCAAGCGTGTGAGGTGCGTGATCAGTGGCAATGATGTCGATTAGCCCCGAATTTACAGCATTTCGCAACGTCTCTCGATGTTCTTGCGTTTTGATTGCGGGATTGCATTTTATTTTGGTACCCAAACAGTCGTAATCATTAGCAGTAAACCACAAGTGATGTACGCAAACTTCGCTTGTGATGCGTTTTTCAGATAAGGGAGCCGTTGAAAAAAACGCCAATTCTTGGGACGTTGAAAGATGAGCGATATGCAGTTTGGTATGGTGTTTTTGGGCTAATTCAACCGCTTTTTTTGTGCTTTGATAACACGCCTCAACATCACGAATCATCGAATGTACAGAGATTGGCGGAGAGTCGCCGTATTCGGATTTGATGCGTTCGGTATGTTCCAAAATTCGCTTTTCATTTTCAGCATGAACAACAATCGGCAAATGACTTTCGGCAAATAATTTATTCAAAATTTCATCATCATCTACTAACATATTTCCTGTTGATGAACCCATGAACAGCTTGATTCCACAGGTTTTTCGAGAATCAACATTTAACACATCGTCCAAATTATTCGATGAAACTCCGGTATAAAATCCGTAATTTACAAACGATTTTTTTTCTGCAATAGACAATTTTTCGTCCAATAATTTTTCAGTCAAAGTTGGTGGATTCGTGTTTGGCATTTCCAAAGCAGACGTAACTCCTCCTGCTACTGCTGCACGACTTTCCGAAAATATCGTTCCCTTTTGTGTGAGTCCGGGTTCCCGAAAATGCACATGAATATCAATTAGTCCGGGCAAAATATGATATCCCGAAAGGTCAATGATTTCAACACTTTCAGACATCAACGCCGAATAATCCTCCAACTCCGAAAACACCCTTTCGATGATTTGATTTCGAATAAAAAGATGCCCACGAAACGTAGTTCCTTCGTTAACAATTTGTGCATTCAGCAACAATTTCGACATACTTATTTTTTTTGTTAATCTAACTTCAAAACCGCTAAAAACGCCGATTGTGGCACTTCTACAGACCCGATCTGACGCATACGCTTTTTACCTTCTTTTTGTTTTTCCAAAAGTTTACGCTTTCGCGAAATATCCCCGCCGTAACATTTTGCCGTAACGTCTTTTCGCATGGCTTTAATGGTTTCGCGAGCGATGATTTTTGAGCCGATTGCCGCTTGAATTGCCACATCGAACTGCTGTCGCGGAATTAATTCTTTCAGTTTCTCACACATTCGCCGTCCGAATGCATACGCATTATCCACATGAATCAAGGTCGACAAAGCATCCACCGTATCTCCGTTCAACAAAATTTCTAATTTCGATAATTTCGAAGGTTGATAACTGCTTGTATAATAATCAAACGACGCATAACCTCTGGAAATACTTTTCAGTCTATCGTAAAAATCGAACACAATTTCCGCCAAAGGCATCTCAAACGTAAGCTCAGAGCGGTCAGACGTGATGTAAGATTGATTTTTCAGAACACCGCGTTTTTGAATGCAAAGTGTCATAATCGCTCCGATATATTCGGCTTTCGTGATGACTTGTGCCTTGATATAGGGTTCTTCGATAAAGTCAATCGTGCTCGGATTAGGCAATCCCGAAGGATTGTGAATTTCGATAACTTCTTTTTTTGTAGTGTGAACTTTATACGAAACGTTGGGAACCGTTGTAATCACATTCATGTTGAATTCGCGTTCCAAACGTTCTTGAATGATTTCCATGTGAAGCAATCCCAAAAATCCGCAACGAAAGCCGAATCCGAGTGCTACGGAAGATTCCGGCTCGAACGTAAGAGATGCATCGTTGAGTTGCAATTTTTCAATCGAATATCGCAATTCTTCGTAATCATCGGCATCGACCGGATAAATTCCGGCAAACACCATCGGCTTGACATCTGAAAATCCATCAATGGCTTTGTCGCAAGGGTTTTCAACGTGTGTAATCGTGTCGCCGACTTTAACTTCGGCAGCCGTTTTTATGCCCGAAATAATATAACCCACATCGCCGGATGTCATCTTTTCACGCCGTTCCTGTTTCAATCTCAAAACACCAATTTCGTCGGCGTGGTAGGTCTTTCCGGTGTTTACAAACTTGACGTGATCGCCGTGCTTGAGCGTTCCGTTAAAAATTCGGAAATACGAAATAATTCCTCGAAACGAATTGAAAACAGAATCGAAAATCAAGGCTTGCAATGGTGCATTTTCATCGCCTTTCGGCTGAGGAATTCGTTCGATAATCGCCTCCAAAAGTTCGGGAATACCCAAACCTGTTTTGCCGCTTGCAGCTAAAATATCCTCACGTTTACAGCCTACCAAATCCACGATTTGATCTTTCACTTCTTCGGGCATTGCATTGTCCAAATCCATTTTGTTTAGAACAGGAATAATTTCCAAGTCGTTTTCCAATGCCAAATAGAGGTTAGAAATTGTTTGTGCTTGAATACCTTGCGTTGCATCAACAATCAGCAAAGCCCCTTCACAAGCGGCAATCGAGCGAGATACCTCGTAAGAAAAATCTACGTGCCCCGGCGTGTCGATGAGATTGAGCAGATATTTTTCGCCGTTGTGAATATGTTTCATTTGAATGGCATGACTTTTTATCGTGATGCCTCTTTCTTGCTCTAAATCCATACTGTCGAGCACTTGCGACTTCATATCACGCTCCGAAATAGTGCCGGTATATTCCAGCAAACGGTCTGCCAACGTGCTTTTCCCATGGTCAATGTGGGCGATAATGCAAAAATTTCTGATATTTTTCATATATAGGAGTGCAAAGGTACGATTTTTTTTCGAATTCACAAAGTTTTTAGTAAAAATGTAGTGGCGAGGCGTGGCATGCCACTACTATTCACTAATCACTATTTTTCGTGGGTTTATTAACAATTTGCGAAAGTTTTCAACATTTTAACACTTTTTAACAAATTTTTTATACGAAAATCAGGGGGTCGAGCGTTATATATGTAGGGGCGAGGCATGCCTCGCCCAGTGAATAGTGATTAGTGAATAGTGAATAGAAAAATTTATTAACGAAAAACTCGAAAATTATGGAAACAAACATTCAAATCGTTCAACCCCAAATCATCGAACTTGTATCTCAAAAAATCTACAAAATCAGAGGTTTACGCATGATGATGGACTATGACCTTGCCGAACTTTACGGCGTTGAAACAAAACAACTTAATCTTGCTGTGAAACGAAATCAAAAACGATTCCCTGCAGATTTCATGTTTCAACTCGATAAAAAAGAGTACGATGCAATTTTGAGGTGCCAAATTGGCACCTCAAGATACGAGCAACCATTTGTAAATGAGGGGAATCCTTCTTTAAGGTTTCATTTTGAAACCTTAAAGAGCAAACGTGGACAACATAGGAAATATCCTCCTTATGCTTTCACAGAACAAGGCATTGCTATGCTTTCCGGGATACTGAACAGTGATAGGGCGATTTCGGTGAACATCGCCATCATGCGAGCATTCATTGCATTGCGACAATATGCCCTGAATTATGCGGAACTCAGCACTCGATTAGACGAATTTATGAAAAGCACGGATAGCAATTTTTCCGAGGTTTTCTATGCATTAGAGGAGTTGACCACACAGAAAAAACTTTACGAAAACAGACGACCGATTGGGTTTATTGTACGGGATGAGGAAAATCACAGTTCAACCTAATTATCCTTCACACACCGCAAAGCAAGCCCGTTGGGCCTGTGAGAGCTTACGCCATTCTGTGGCCAGACATGGCTCGCCTCGAAAAGCAGGGTCCACCCCCATTCAACCGTAGCATGCGTAGCCGACCAGTAGAAAGTAGTAGTAGTAGCAGTACCTGTGATGAAATCACTCGTTTGCCCCGTCCAGCGGAAGCTCCCCCCCCAAGTTCCGGTGGCTGTGCCGGTATATTTTTGATCAGTCCCTGTCCCCGTCCAACCATTCTCACCGGAGCCTACATTGCGGTTTTCACCAGTGCCACCCAAAGCCACATCCAAATTCACAAAATCCTGACAACTGGGCACACGCCAAGGTGTCGGACACAGCGTGGTAGCATGACGCATCATATAACACCAAGAGAAGTAATGACCGTTGAAACCGTTGATGGCATTACGACAATCGCCGTCTACATAACTACTATTAAAATCCGTTTTATTACAACCGGTCGTGCTTACATCCCCCGACCAAACTTGCGTAATCCCATTACCGGAAATCGTCCGAGCGTGCGTTTCGATATTGATAGAGCCTCCCCAACTTACCGTACCCGGATCAACACCGATCGTACCTGTGCAGGCTTCTACCCCCATTGCACCTGCATACGAGGTACAAGCAGGAACCACGATATGCTTACCACTGGTGTTGGCTGTAGTTGCTGTTCTACCGCAACCGTCGGTTGCAACGGCGTAGTAGTATACGCCGTTCAAGTTCACCGTAGCATTGGGTGGCGTAAACGAATTGCTTTGTGCACCATTGGCTGAACCCAAATTTGTTCCGCCTGTGGTACTTGCTGTGGTGTTTGAATACCACTGAATGCTAATCGGTGGCATGCCTGTGGGCTCGGGCGTAGTTGTGAGCAAAGGATTAAATGCAGTGTTTTGTGGAGTAGATCGGTCGTCTGTTGGTGTAACTGTGCCAATGGTGGGTGCACCACCGCTAACGATCACTTGCACAATACTACTTTCTACAACTGTGAATCCCATAACGGTTACTCTATAGTAAAATGTGCCTGCTGTTGCGGTGTTCACGGTATAAGAGGCTCCGTTGTTGGTTCCCGGAGCAGGCTCAAAATCTGCAGGGTTAGAGGTCGGACTTTGCTCCCAGATATAGGCTAAGTTTGTGCCGGATGCCGTTACCGAGAGGGCTAACGGGTCGTTTAAGCACACGGTTTGCCCAACAGGTTGGGTGGTGATCGAGGTTGGCGTTCCCACACGGATCGTTCCGCTAAGGGCAACATGTCCGCAAAGATTACTCACCGTGTAGTGATACGTGCCGGCGGTGTTGGGCGTGCCGTAGATGGCAACAGGAAACTGATATTCCCGATTGTTGGACGAAGTAGTGCCGGACACAATAATGCCGGGAGGAGGAGTGACTAAAGGAGTGGAACGCGTCAAATCCGTCCACCACTCAACAACAAGCGTTGCACCAATAACTGTAGGAAAATCAATACGAGTAATAGAATTGCCCAAGTTAATGTTCTGATCCAAAGGTGCAGATGGACACCATTGCGGAATCGGACAATAAGCAAAACTTTTGCTCGCAAAAGCTGCGATGAGGATAAAGATTAGGGTGATTTTTTTCATAAGTATTTTGGTTTAAATTTCAATTTTTTGGCAATAAAAAAAACGGACTTTCAAATCCGTTTATTGAGGTTTTCGACGACCCATGAACACAAATAAGTAAGCCCGTTAAGGCGTTTACCTACTCTTGTGTTCATTTTGAAGTGTCGAAATTTCAATAAACAAGATTAGCAACCGCTATTTTATATATGTGTTTCAATGTGCGTTCTTGCACATTAGGTTTTTGTCATAGGCGATTTTGTAATTAGTTTGTGATTATTTGTTTCGTTTCCGAAATTAGTTTTTCTATCGAATTGATAAGATTGCCGGCGGGTTCAATTAGAGAAATAATTTTTTCATCTTTAACCTTTGTCCAATCACCATAATCGTTCATATCACGAAAACTCCCCATTTGGCTAAAAGCAACACTGATTGACTTGTCGATTTTCCCCTTATCCACGTACTGTTGATTCAATAAAGCAATCTTTCCGTTATGGGTTGTTGCTGTCCAATTATCGTTGATAAGCAACGCAGATACAGCATGATAGCAAGCATAGTACAATCTGCCGGCAGCAGTTCCGTATAGTTTATTTTCAACAAGAATAGGGATTTCAGCATATATTCTTTTTGCGTTATCCAAACTGTTTTTTACGACTATTTCTCTATCGGTTTGATTTAATTTCATGATCGTATTGCATTAGTTAATTTCGATCCCCTCACGCATAACATTCTTGTAAAAAGGAAATGCTTTACCTTGCTCCCATTCTGTTTTTGTGTATAATTTGGGATTAATATCTGCCCCATTATAGCAACCAAATTCGACAAAAGGGTAGGCAAAATTTTCATAGTCCGATAGTTCCTCTTTCGGCTTATTAAGCAACACCAATAAATCCCAATCACTGTTAGGATGTGCATCCCCACGTGCCTGCGAACCAAACAAAATAACCTTTTCGTTCGGCATAATTTGCCGTTTCAGTTGGCGGATTTGTTCAAAGATTTGAGTGTTCATCGTTTATTTTTTTGCAAAGGTACGAATTTTTTTTGAATTGTTTCAAAAAAAAATCTGACTTGTTTCTAAAATATGTTCAATCCTTTCAGAAAAACTAACAAAATCGCAATTGGTGCAACATAACGAATGATGAACATAAACACCGGAAACAAACGCATTTTGAGTGTTCCTTGATTGCCGAGTTCGTCTTTGATTTGGTTGATATCGTAGAACCAACCTAAGAACACCACAACGAAAAACGCCCCCAAAGGCAGTAAGATGTTCGACGCCAAGAAATCGCTGTTGTCAAAGATACTTTGATTGAAAATTTTGACGTGTTTCAACGGTCCGAACGAAAGTGTTGAGAATGCCCCCAAACCACACGCAAGCGTTGCGGCAACAAGCGTCGCGAAAACTCGTTTCAACTTAAATTCCTCAACAAAATACACTACAATAACTTCGAGCAAAGAGATAATCGACGTAATCCCTGCAATGGCAACCAACATAAAAAACAACAACGCAAAATAAACACCCCCGATCATTTGTTGAAATATCCCCGGAAACACGACAAACACTAATCCCGGACCTTGTTCGGGAGCCATGCCAAACGAAAATAGTGCCGGAAAAATAACAATTCCCGCCAAAACGGCAATCAGCAAATCGGCTATTGCAACCGAAAATGCTGTTCGCGACATATTCACATCTTTTCGGATATACGAGCCATACGTGATTAGACAGCCCATGCCGACACTCAGTGAAAATACGGCTTGTCCGAGTGCTTTCAGTATAACACCTGAATTTATTTTCGAAAAATCGGGACTAAATAAAAATCTCAAACCTTCCACAGAACCGGGCAATGTCAAGGTTTTTACAGCCAAAATAGCAAGACAAATAAAAAGCAACGGCATCAATATCTTTGCAGAACTTTCAATCCCTTTCCGAACGCCCAACATGATAACTATCGCTGAAATCAACATGGTAACAATTTGCCAAATCAAAGGTTTTAAGGCTTGTGTGTGAAAATGCTCGAAAACTTGTGCAGGATCTTGCACAACGGTAGACGACGAAAACACATCTTTCAGAGCAATAGCCACGTATTCCAGTGTCCAGCCGGTAATTACACTATAAAATGTGAGAATAATAAATGCTGCAAAAATACCCACCAATCCAATCCAATACCAAGGTTTTTGGGGTGCTAACTGTTTGAACGAACGGTAAGAATTACCTTGTCCTCTACGTCCGATAATAAATTCCGAAAGCATAGCGGGAATACCGATAATCAAAACAAAAGCACAGTAAACGATTAAAAACGCTGCCCCGCCGTTTTCGCCCACCATGTAGGGAAATCGCCAAATGTTTCCCAATCCGATGGCAGAGCCAATCACTGCCGCAAAAATACCAAATCGGCTACTAAATCCGTCTCTTGAAGTTTGGTTCATAACACATTTTTTTTGCAAAGATACGAATTTTTTTTGAATTTTGTTTTTTTTTCGTATCTTTGCAAATTATGTTAAAAACCATCGGTCTATATTTTCTATTTCACAAGGACGTTTTTTCGCGACCTCCTCGTCGGAAACTCTTTTGGCGACAAGTGTTTTCAGAAATTTGGCGATTGGGAATGGACTCTTTGCCAATTGTGGTTTTACTCTCGATTTTCATGGGAGCAGCCCTCACCATTCAGTTGAATTTCAACACAGACAGTCCGTGGTTGCCACTTTACACAATTGGTTTTATCACACGACAAACCATTATTTTGGAATTTTCGCCAACGATTATCAGTTTGATTTTAGCAGGAAAAGTTGGCTCACGAATTTCGTCTGAAATCGGCACGATGCGTGTAACAGAGCAAATTGATGCACTCGAAGTTATGGGTATAAATCCGGCAAATTATTTGGTACTTCCCAAAGTGATAGCATGTATGTTTTTTCATCCGATTTTGATTATGGTTAGTATCGGTTTTGCAATTTGGGGCGGATATTTTGTTGGAATTGCTACGGGAATGATGAGTTCGTACGAATTTGTTTACGGTTTGCAATTTGATTTTCGTACATTTGATTTGTTTTATGCGTTGCTAAAAACTGTAATTTTTGCTTATCTTATCACCACGATTTCCGCATTCTACGGCTATTTCACGCAAGGTGGAGCGTTGGAAGTCGGACGTGCAAGCACCAAAGCCGTTGTACAAAGTAGTATCATGATTATCGCTGTAAACCTTGTAATTACTCAATTAATGTTAGGATGATTTCAGTTAAAAATTTATATAAATCGTTTGGCGAAAAAGTTGTATTACACAATATCTCTGCGGATTTCAAAGCCGGAGAAAATAATTTGGTCATTGGATTGAGTGGCTCCGGAAAGACTGTATTGATGAAGTGTTTGGTTGGATTGGAGAAACCACAACAAGGCGAAATTTTATTCGATGGACGTGATTTAGTTTCGATGAACGAGCACGAACAAGCAACGATTCGTCAGGATATCGGCATGGTATTTCAAGGCGGTGCTTTGTTTGATTCTCTAACCGTTGAAGAGAATGTCATATTTCCGTTGGACATGTACACCAACAAAACTTCAGAAGAAAAAATTGAGCGAGCAAACTTTTGTCTTTGTCGTGTAAACCTTGAAAACACTAATAAACTTTACCCTTCTGAATTGAGCGGTGGAATGAAAAAACGAGTTGCGATTGCGAGAGCGATTGCGAATAATCCGAGATATTTGTTTTGCGACGAACCCAATGCCGGCTTAGACCCACGCACCGCTGCGGTGATTGACGAATTGATTTCCGAAATTACGAAAGAATACAACATGACTACGATTATCAATACTCACGACATGAATTCGGTGTTGCAAATCGGCGATAATGTTGCGTTTGTTTACCAAGGAAATCTTTGGTGGAAAGGCAATAAACATAGTATTATCGAAAGTCATAATCTGGAATTAATTGAATTTTTGCACGCTTCGGAATTGACTAAGCGTTTGATAACGTGATAAACATATTCCATTTGTTTTTTCCCTTTTCTTTGTTATCTCGTTTTTTTTTTGTATCTTTGTGGAAAAATTTGATATGAGAAATCTTTTGCTTATCAGTAACTCGACAAATCCCGGTGAACCGTACTTGGGTTGGTGTAAGGAATTAATTGCAAATTGGTGTAAGGAAAACCATGTAAAAACGGCTTTGCTTATTCCTTTTGCAGGTGTGACGGTCAGTTGGGACGATCTTACGTCCAAAGTGAAAGAAATTTATGCTGAATTTGATGTTGAAATTTCATCGATTCATCAATATCCAAATCCTGTGGAAGCCGTTAAGAATGCGGAATGTATCGTTGTCAACGGTGGTAGCACCTGGAATTTGTTAGCCGAATGTTACAAGCAAGATATTCTTGATGTGATGCGTGAAAAAGCCTTGTCGGGTACGCCTTACATGGGCTGGAGTGCAGGTTCGAATTTGGCTTGTCCAACGATTAAAACCACAAACGATATGCCGATTATTGAACCCGAAAGTTTCAACGCCATGAACTTGATTCCGTTTCAAATCAATCCGCATTATTTAGATGCACATCCGACCGGACACGGCGGAGAAACACGCGAAGATCGTATCAAAGAATTTATGGTGATTAATCCAAATACCTACGTAGCCGGACTTCGCGAGGCAACTGCACTCGTGATAAAGGGCGACAAAATCGAATTGGTTGGACGTGAAAAAAATATGCGTGTCTTCAAATTCGGACAAGAAATCAAAGAATATCCATTAGGCTCTAACATCGAATTTTTACTTAAATAAACTTCAAAATGCACAAAATTTTCATCACGTTCAGCGTTTTTTTAATCTTATTTGTTTCCTGTAAAGATGGCAACAACGAATATGGTTATGTTCGATTATCTTTTGAACATTATTGGGATTATCAAGACAACCAAGAAAATACCCCCATCCAAATTGATGGAACCACGCAGTATATCAACGAAGCAGGAAATATACTTACATTCGACCGATTGGAGTATTTCATTTCAAATCTAAGAATTTCCGGATCTTCGACACTCAATGTCCAGCATCCAAACATTCATTATATCACCAATGATACCAACTATTCGGTGATGCTTCTGACTTATCAAATTCCGGTAGGAAGCTACAATGAAATCCGATTTACGTTTGGCTTGGATGCCAACAATAATAAATCGAATTTATTTGCAAATTCGCCGGAAAAAGATATGGATTGGCCTGTAAATATGGGCGGTGGCTACCATTACATGAAAATTGACGGCAAATGGAAAAACGCAGACGATGTTACCAACACTCCGTTTAATTTGCATTTGGGAGCTTTGGAAGAAATTACCAGAATTGATACGATTTACGGTATTAGAGTAACAACCCAAGTAAGAGATTCCATTATCAGAATAGATACCATTATTGAAAAATTTCACAAGCATTTTTTCGTTTCAGTACCAAGAAGTTTTACAGTCGAATCGCACACTGTTACCACTGTTGACCCGATTATTATGGATGTTAAACAATGGATGGAACGCCCGTTCAGATGGGATTTCAACGTGATGGGTGGTGCGATTATGTCAAGAAGATATGCTTTGGATTCGTTGGCACAAAACGGACGAACTGCATTTAGATAACCAAAAAGTTTATGGCAAAATTTATTTTGAAATGTACCACATGTGGTAAGGAGTTTAACAGTTTTAAGGCATGGTTTGAAGTTAAACAAGTGTGTCCGATCTGTCGGAAAAATCGTGTAGAAGCGATTTACAATGTGAATTACGAAACGCTAAAAGACTTGATACACGCGAAAGACAGAACAGATTTCAGTTTTTGGCATTACTTCGATTTTTTGCCTGTGAATGAAAAAAAGAATATCGTTTCTACGCCTGAAGTTCCGCTTTCATTAGATAGATGGGCGTTTTTAGAGGATTTGGCAAAAGAACATTTTGGAATTGACTGTGAAGTTCGTGCGTATCGCAACGACGAACATTATGCAACCGGAACATTCAAAGACAATGGAGGCTCGCTTGCAGCAAGCGTTTTGAAAGAATCCGGAATTTCGGAATATATCGTTGCAAGTACCGGAAATGTTGCGAATACATTTGCATATTACATGGCAAAAGCAGGTATTTCGCTCACGGCATTTATTCCGCAAGATGCGTTAGTGTTGAATGGTGCAGGCGTGAGTTGCTACGGACAAAAGGTTTTCCGAGTGAACAACGATTATCATCAAGCCAAAAAAGTGGCTGCCGATTACGCCCAAAAATATGGTATTTTGATGACAGGCGGAAACGCTGATCCGCTTCGTGTGGAAGCCAAACGCACGATGGTTTTTGAATGGCTGAGAGATTTGGAAAAATTCCCGACTGTCTACATTCAAGCATTGAGTGGAGGAACAGGTCCTATCGCTATTGACAAGGCTCTTAGAGAAATCGAACATTTGAATTTAGTTGAAAAATATCCGCGATTTTTAATGATTCAACCGGACGGTTGTTCGCCGATGGTTCAAGGTTGGGAAAGAGCGAAAAAGAATCATTTTGCCGAAGGTTGGGAAAGTGATTATCCGATTTTAGAATCTCCTGTAACACAAGTTCCGACGCTGGCTACAGGCAATCCGGGAACCTTTCCAATCATTGCAAATTTAGTCAAAAAATCCAACGGCGATATGTTGGAAGTTCAAGAATCGAAGTTGGTGGATATCACGCGTTACATTGCCTACGAGACAGTCGTAGCAATAGGTCCGGCGGCAGCAACAGCAGCATTGGGTTACATCAAAGCGTTATCAACAAACAATATCCAAAACGGCGATGTCGTGTTAATCAACATTGGCGAGGGAATGCGACGTGCTCCCGAATTGTTGCAACAAATGAATTACACCGAACAACGTGTGGATTCTGTTGACGAATGCGAGCGTTTTGACAGAAAAACATTGAGAAACGAATTATTGAAACGCATCTTGAGTTAATTGCCGATTTCGAATTGAATCGGTTTCGGATTTTTGAATAAATTCAATTGATTTTCGGGGATTTCATCATTGATTTTTGATGAACGTTCTTTCAGATAATTGTGAAGAACAGATTTAATCAGTCTGCCCGAAGTTGTACCGTCTCTTTTGCAAACCTTTGCCAACAGTGCGTTTTCAGCATTCGAAAGTGTAATACTATACTTTACACTTTTAGGCTTTTTTTTCTTTTTCACAGCTTTTTTTGCTGTTTTTTTAGGTTTGATTTTCAACAATTCCATAGTTTTGTAAATCTAATTTCTAAAACTCATCATCGAAACGATGTTCGGTATTTCTTTCCACTCTGTCGCAATCAAAATCGTTCGCACCAATCCCTTTTGGACGTTCGAAATCTCCTTGATACAAGTTGATACTTCTATCGTTATACACACGTTTCATGTACAATGCCCAAATCGGTAAAGCCATGTTGGCACCTTGTCCATAAAATGTACTTTGAAAGTGAATCGAACGCACTTCTCCGCCAACCCAAACACCTGTAACCAACTGCGGAGTCAAGCCCATAAACCAGCCATCGGAGTTGTTTTGTGTGGTTCCTGTTTTTCCGGCAACCGGTGCTGTGATACCGTATCTGCCACGCAAACGTCCTGCTGTTCCACCATCAACTGCACCTTGCATTAATCGAGTTGTCAGATAGGCTGTTCGCTCGCTCATCGCTTCTCGTTGTTCGGGAACGAAACGATGTATCACTACGCCATTGCGGTCTTCAATGGTTGTAATGAATAGCGGTTTCACAAAAATTCCTTTATTGGCGTACGTTGCCATGGCTCCAACCATTTCGGCAACCGTCAAATCGCAACTGCCTAAACATATCGCAGGGACAGCTTCTATCGGACTTTCGACGCCCATTTTACGAACCAAATTAACAACCGATTGCGGAGAAAATCGTTTAATCAAATAGGCAGAAATATAATTTACCGAATTTGCCAAAGCCCATTTCAGCGTAACCATTTCCCCTTCCTTTGTATTGGTGGAATTTTTCGGACACCAATCGGGTAATCGAGGTTGTTCCACACACACTTGCACATTCGGAACTTCAGTGCAAGGCGAATCGCCATCCGCCATAGCCATTGTATACACAAATGGTTTGAACGTTGAGCCCACTTGACGACGACTGCCCGTTACATTATCAAATTGAAAAAAATCGTAGTTGATTCCTCCGACGTAAGCCTTCACATGCCCCGTCTGTGGCTCGATTGACATCATTCCGGTATGTAAAAACCATTTGTAATATAACAACGAATCCCACGGACTCATAACGGTATCTTTCATACCTTGCCACGTGAAAATCCGCATTTCCACAGGTGTTTTGAAAATTTTGTCAATCTCTGAATTTGAAACACCATCATCTTTCAGTGTGCGATAACGCTCGGATTGTCGCATGGCTTGTGTCAAAACACGCTCTATATCATCTTTTGAAACATTGTTGCTAAACGGCGGATTTCTCAAATGCTGTTGAGAGGTATAAAAAGCGGGCTGCAAATCTTTTCCGATATGTTCGGCGACCGCTTCTTCAGCATAGCGTTGCATTCGAGAATCTATGGTAACATAAATTTTCAAACCATCTCTGTAAAGGTTGTATTTCGTGCCATCCGGCTTGGGATTTTCTTCAAACCATTCCGTCAAATACACACGCAAATACTCCCGAAAATAGGTTGCCAAACCTGCTCGATGATCTTGTTGTCGGAATCTCGACATATCCAACGGAAGTTGACGAACGCTGTCGTATACTTCTTTCGTGATAAATCCCGCTTTTCGCATTTGGTCGAGCACAACTTCTCTGCGATGTGTTGCACGTTCGGGATTTCTGAGCGGACTGTAAAATGATGGTGCTTTAAGCATTCCCACTAACAATGCGGATTCTTCGATTTTCAACGAATCTTGTGTCGTTCCGAAATACGTGTTGGCAGCAGTTTTGATACCAAACGAATTGTTGCCGAAATCCACCGTATTGAAATACATGGCGATGATTTCTTCTTTGGTATAATTGCGTTCGAGTTTGGCTGCGATGACCCATTCTTTCAACTTCCGAAACGCTACGGCAATCTTGTTTTGACGTTGTCTTGGAAATAAATTTTTGGCTAATTGTTGGGTGATTGTACTTCCTCCGCCTGCTCCACTTTTTTGACCAATCACGGTTTTACCGAGCACACGTGCCAACGCTCGAACATCAATACCCGCATGGTTGTAAAATCGAAAATCTTCTGTCGCAATCAAGGCTTCTACTAAATGTGGTGAAAGCTGTGAATAGTGTACATTGGTGCGGTTTTCAATGAAATACGTCCCTAAGAGTTTGCCATCGCCGGAAATAATTTCAGAAGCCAAATTCTTTTGCGGATTTTCCAATTCCTCAAATGAAGGCATAAATCCGAATAATCCTAATGAAATTCCGGTAAAAATCAGAATTACAAAAGCCCAGAATCCGGCAAACCACAGCCACATTTTTTTAGTTAGACTCATAATTTCGTTTTTGATGGTACAATTTTCATTCCTAAATCCATGATATTTTGTAGATTTTCTGTTCGCATACCTTGTACAAATTCGAACTGATAATGCCCTTCTTGCGGGAATTTCACGTTACTTTTGAATAACATCGTGTGATCTTTTACAGAAGAACCTTTGCCAAACCAGCGTCCGGTTTCGTCAGACAAAAAGCATTCCAACGTATCACGCGAAAATTCTTGATTGGGATAATAGGTTTTCAAAAACAAAAATAAGTTTATCCACTCGTAATCCGTGTTGTGTCGCAACATGATGTACACATCGTAAAGTTGCGAAGTATCCTTAATTTTTGCATTGATTTGAATGGGATTTTCCATAGTCCAGCCTGTCTCCGGAATCGCTACGGATTCGGACAACACGGCCTGATCGGCTAACGAACAGGACACAAGAAAAATGCCAAATAAAACACTAATTAATTTACGCATTGGGATTGGTTTTGGGTTTCAAAATGGGTTTTGAAATTTCACGAACAGGGCGTTGGGCGGGTCTTTCCGAACGTTGTTGCGAATTATTCGAACGTGAGTTTTCCGAATGTTGGCGAGATTTACCGTCTCGTTGCGAACGTTGGTGTTGCGAATGTTGAGGACGTGATTTTTTCTTGTCGAAACGGGTTAAATCGTCTTGTCCGACAACGTTGTCGAAATACTCGTTCGATTCATCATCAGCCCCGTTGAGTTCGCTGTTCGGAAGTATTTTGGCTCGTTCTTTTGCAGAAAATTGTTCTAAATTTTCCGGAAAATCTTTTTGTTGATTGAGTTTAATAATTTCATGAACCGCTTCAACGGAAAGTCCTATCAATTCGCCGGGTTCGTTGACATACGCATAATACAGCGTTCGTGCAAACACATCGGTTTTATGCCAAACGGCTTTCCCTTTTCGGAAAAACAACGGAATTTCGGGATCGGGAAAATCTTTTGCTGCCTCTTTATACATCTCGTATTCGTAGTTCAAACAGCATTTTAATTTGCCACATTGTCCCGCCAACTTTTGAGGATTCAACGACAATTGTTGCACACGTGCTGTCTGTGTCGAAACCGTGTGAAAATTACTCAAAAACGTAACGCAACACAATTCTCTTCCGCACGAACCGATGCCTCCAAGGTGCATCGCCTCTTGCCTTGCTCCAATTTGTCGCATCTCGATTCTCACTCGAAATTCTTCGGCATAAACTTTGATAAGTTGTCGAAAATCTACCCTGTCATCGGCAGTATAAAAAAACGTTGCTTTACTACCGTCGCCTTGATATTCGACATCGTTGATTTTCATTTTCAAGCCCATATCGTTGGCAATTTTTCGTGCTCTGACTTGCGTGTCTTTTTCCAAATCAATGGTTTTATTCCACTTGTCGACATCGTTCTGACGGGCTTTTCGCAATACTTTTCGCAATTCTTCAATCGGCAAAACATTCTGACGTTTACGATATTGCAAATGTGCAGCAGGACCGGTCAACGTGATAATTCCAACATCATGTCCGGTCGGAGCCTCCACAGCCACAATGTCTCCAACTTCCAAAACCATAGTCGCATCATCACTTTTGTAAAAATCTTTGTGTGAATTTTTGAAACGAACTTCGATGACATTGTATTTGGAAACATTTTCGTCTTTCGTCAATCCCTTAGTCCAATCGAAGGTTGCCAATTTTGCACAGCAACACATTTGCCGTTCGCGTGATAGGTCTTCCAGCACAGGCATACAACAACATCCGCGCGTGTTGTATTTGTTGTCCTCCTTGATAATCGGGCGTTCGTCGAGGGTGTTATATTCGGGTTGTTCCGTGTTTGGTGTAGTGAGGTTTGTATCTTCAGTCATATCTTTGATGTATATAGATTTTGCAAAGATACGAATTTTTTTTGATATGGCAATGAAATTTTTTTGGTTTTCAATAAGAAAACCGATTTTGCAAATTCGTTTTTTTTTCGTACCTTTGTACCCAAAAATTAAACAAATCAAAAAAACCCAATATGGAAAACACTGTTGAAAAACCGAAAAAAGGTTTTTTCTATCTCGTAGAAAAAGGTGGAAATGCCTTACCAAACCCGACGTTATTGTTCGGAATCTTGGCACTTTTTGTACTCTTTTTATCGCTCATCGGCTCACTCTTGGGGTGGGGTGGTGTGAACCCTGCCACAAACGAACAGGTTGAAACCGTCAACTTGCTCTCACGACAAGGTCTTCATCGCATTATCCTTGAAATGATCACCAATTTCACGAGTTTCGCACCGCTTGGTGTTGTACTCGTAGCCATGTTAGGGCTTGGTATCGCCGAAGTCAGCGGATTGATCAAAACCGCTCTCAATGCGATGTTGCTAAAAACTCCGGCGTATATGATCACCGCGATGGTGGTATTTGTAGCGAAATTATCGAATGTGGCATCTGACATCGGATACATTCTGATTATTCCGCTGGCGGGTGTTATTTTTCACTCGTTGGGACGAAATCCGATTGCCGGTATTGCCGCGGCTTTTGCAGGTGTGAGTGGTGGTTTTGCCGCAAATATCTTGATCACGACCAACGATGCTCTTTTGGCAGGAATTTCGACCGAAGCCGCACGTATTATCGACCCGCTCTACGAAGTATTGCCTACAGCAAACTACTATTTCATGGCATTCTCCATGCTTTTTGTTGTGGTGTCGTGTACGTTGGTTACAACCAAATGGATTGAGCCTCGTTTAGGAAAATACAACGGCGATGTACCGCAAGAACCGGTTGTTAAACCTACGGATTTAGAGCGAAAAGGCTTGAAAAGAGCAGGTTGGGTTTTCTTGTTTTGGTTTGCCCTTATTTTTGCAGGCTTGATTCCCGAAAATGGTATTTTGCGTGGCTTTGACGGAACGGTTCTCGGATCTCCTGTTTTTAGAGGATTTATCGCTATTTTGTGTGTGATGGCAGGTACTGCCGGAATTGTGTACGGCTACACAGTCGGCACATTCAAGAAAGGCGATGATGTGGTAAAAGGTATGAATGAGAGTTACAAAACCCTTGCCTCTTATATGGTTTTGGTGTTTTTTGCAGCACAATTTGTGGCGTGGTTTCGTTGGAGTAATTTAGGTATGATTATTGCTGTAAACGGCGCCGATGCTTTGACAAGTGCCAACATTGGCTTGATACCTTTAGCCATCATGTTCGTGTTTTTTACGGCATTTTTGAATCTGTTCATCGGTAGTGCTTCCGCAAAATGGGCACTTCTTGCACCGATATTTGTTCCGATTTTCATGCTTTTGGGCTATTCGCCTGAACTTGCACAGATGATTTATCGTATGGGCGACAGTCCGACTAATATCATTACGCCATTGTTGCCTTACTTTGCATTGATTATTGTCTACTGCCAAAAGTACGACAAAAAAGCCGGATTGGGCACGATTATGGCGAGTATGATACCGTATTCTCTCGTCCTTTTCCTCGGATGGCTGGTCATTCTTGTAGGTTGGATTTTGCTGGAACTTCCGTTAGGTCCCGGAACTCCGTTGTTTTATCACATGATAGGCGGTTAATCCCATGGAAAACGTATCTGCTACACCAAAAAAAGGCTTTCTCAATATCCTTGAAAAAGGCGGAAATGCCTTGCCACACCCTGCTTTGCTGTTTGGGATGTTTGCATTAGCGGTGCTCTTTTTGTCGCTCATCGGTTCGCTTTTGGGTTGGAGTGGTACACATCCCGCCACAGGCGAACAAATTGATGTGATTAATTTGGCATCTCGCGACGGCATTCAACGAATCCTTCTGCAAATGGTCAACAATTACACAAGTTTTGCACCGCTTGGCGTTGTAATGGTTGCGTTGTTGGGAATTGGCGTTGCGGAACACAGCGGATTGATTAGAACAGCCATCAATGCTATGTTGGTGAAAACGCCTGCAAAATTCATCACATTTATGGTGGTTTTTGCGGCGATTCTTTCAACCATAGCCGGCGATTTGGGTTATATTCTGATTATTCCGCTCGGAGGCGTGATTTTTTATTCGGTCGGACGAAATCCGCTTGTGGGATTATCCGCAGCATTTGCGGGCGTTACAGGCGGTTTCAGTGCAAATATCGTCATCACAAGTCTCGACCCTCTTTTGGCAGGATTGACACAGGAAGCAGCACATATTTTGAATCCGGATTATGTGGTCTTGCCAACGGCGAATTACTTTTTTATGGCGGCATCTACCTTTGTTATTGCTATAATAGGGACTTTTGTTACCGTGAGATGGGTGGAGCCGCGATTGGGAAAATACACAGGCGACTTGCCTCCTGAAATCATTGAAAAACCTACCGATTTGGAAAAGAAAGGCATGAAAAGAGCCGGTTGGGTTTTCTTGGCTTGGTTTGCTCTTATTTTTGCAGGGTTGATTCCTGAAAACGGTTTCTTGCGTGCCGACGACGGAAGTATTTTGCATTCGCCTGTTTTGAAAGGCATTGTAGCGTTTTTGTTTCTGATTATGGCTTCGGCAGGGGCTGTGTATGGTTTGACGATTGGAAAATATAAAAGCGGTGGGGATGTGATCGCCGGCATGACTGAAAATTTCAAGACCATTGCGGCATATCTCGTTTTGGTGTTTTTTGCAGCACAATTTGTGGCATGGTTTCGTTGGAGTAATTTGGGGTTGTTGTTAGCCATCAACGGTGCGGATTTCCTACGAAACGCCGATATTGGGCTGATTCCTTTGGTCATTCTTTTCGTGTTGTTTACCGCATTTATAAATCTGTTTATAGGAAGTGCTTCCGCAAAATGGGCGATTATGGGACCGGTATTTGTGCCGATATTCATGCTATTGGGTTATTCTCCCGAACTTGCACAAGCCGCCTATCGTGTGGGCGACAGCCTTACCGGAATTATTTCGCCGATGATGAGTTTCTTTGCGTTGATTATTGTCTATTACCAAAAATACGATAAAAAAGCAGGAATCGGAACGATTATAGCAAGTATGATGCCTTATTCGTTGGCATTTATGATTGGTTGGACGCTCTTGCTCGTCATTTGGATTTTGTTCGGAATCCCGTTAGGTCCCGGCGTTTCGATGATTTATACACCGTAGAATCTTTTTTGTGTCTTATTTTTCAATACTTTTTTTGAGAGCAAAAAAAGTATTCAAAAAAACTCTTTGCAGGAAATACGTCGCCGCTCCGCTCTGACATTTCCTGCGATAACGTATTCGTTGCTACACTCCTCATGGTTTTTTTACGCTGTGCCAAATCGCATTCATAATTCATAATTCATAAATCATAAATGCCGC
>WRKV01000034.1 GCA_009777915.1 Bacteroidales bacterium
CGTGAAATCCGATGATGTGATGGGTCGTGCGAAAACTTACGAAGCTATCGTAAAAGGCGACAATATGCCACGTCCGGGAATTCCCGAGTCGTTCAACGTTCTTGTTCACGAATTACGCGGACTCGGACTGGAGATTACGTTCCAAGAATAATTTTACAAGGGTTGAAAATTTTTCGACCCTTTTTTTATTTCAAAATTTTTCGTATCTTTGTGGCTCAATGGTTAATTATTTTTTGTAATTTTGTGCACTATGAAAAACATTCACTTTATTTCGATTGGCGGGGCAGCGATGCATAACTTGGCAATTGCCCTAAAACTCAATGGTTACAACGTTTCCGGTACTGATGATGAAATTTTTGATCCTGCAAAATCTCGATTGGAAAAATACGGATTATTGCCTGAAAAAATTGGTTGGGATACCGAAAAAATCACGAAAAATTTAGATGCCGTCATTCTCGGAATGCACGCCAGAATTGATAATCCTGAACTTTTGAAAGCACAAGAATTGGGATTGAAAATTTATTCGTTTCCGGAATTTTTATACGAACAATCGAAAGAAAAAACACGAATTGTTATCGGTGGAAGTCATGGGAAAACCTCTGTAACAGCAATGATTTTGCATATTTTGAAAGATTGTAATATCGCTTGTGACTATATGGTTGGTGCACAATTGGCAGGATTTGAAGTGATGGTAAAACTCACGAACGATGCGTCGTACATGGTTTTGGAAGGCGACGAATATCTGACTTCTCCGATTGATCGCCGTCCGAAATTTCATGTTTACAAACCTAATATCGCCCTAATCAACGGCATTGCATGGGATCATATCAATGTGTTTCCTACGTTCGAAATTTATGTAGAACAATTCAAAATCTTTGCCGATGAAATCACACCAAACGGCTATTTAATCTACTATTCCGGTGATGATGAAGTGTGTAAAATTGCAAAAAACACTCGTCAAGATATTACAGCTATTCCGTACAATCTTCCGGAATTCACGATTGACAACGGAATCACAACGATTGTCTTTAACGGAAAAACTTATCCGTTGCAAGTTTTTGGAAAACATAATTTGCAAAATATCTGTGGAGCATGGCAAGTTTGTAAGCAAGTTGGTGTTTCGGACGAACAATTTTTGACATCCATTCAATCGTTTGCCGGTGCGTCCAAACGTTTGGAATTAGTTGATAAATCTGACCTTTCTGCGATTTACAAAGATTTTGCACATTCGCCATCAAAGTTGGCTGCAACCGTTTCTGCGGTAAAAGAACAATTCCCCAATCGCACGTTGACAGCCTGCATGGAATTGCACACATTTAGCAGTTTAACACAAGAATTTTTGAACGAATACAAAGGTGCATTCGGCACGGCAGACGAGGCTATCGTGTATTTCAATCCTCACACCATTGCACATAAAAAATTACCCGAAATAACTATCGATATAGTAAAAAAAGCCTTTGCACGGGAAGATATTTTAGTTTTCAATGATAGTCAAAAATTACAACAACATTTACTCGAAAAGTCCTGGAAAAACGCCAATTTGCTCTTGATGAGTTCCGGAAATTTTGATGGATTGGATTATGTAGATTTTGCAAAAAAATTAATTTAATTTGCAAATTCAAAAAATATTCGTAACTTTGTAAATTATTTTTAACCAAATACCCTTTTATGAACATTTTTGTTGCCAATCTGAATTACAAAATTCGCAAGGAAAATTTGGAAGCAATTTTTGCCGAATATGGTGAAGTTGTTTCTGCAAAAATCATTTTTGATCGCGACACCAAACGCTCCAAAGGCTACGGTTTTGTTGAGATAGCGGACGATGCGCAAGCCGAAAGAGCCATTGCCGATCTTAATGGAGCCGAATGGGAAGGCAAAGTGATTATGGTGAAAAAATCTGAAGCACGTCCGGGGACTGAAACTCCAACGCCCCAATAGTCGGGCGATACCGATTGCGTTCCCGATCGTTCAAGTCATAGAGAACATTGGGATAAGGTTTGCCGTTTTCAAATGCCGCCGAAAGTTGAGAATCGATATGGAAATTTCCACTTGCCGGGTCTTGGAAATAAGGTATGTTTTCGCCCGGAGGATTGATTTTGCATTCAACAAAATTATTGCCGGATGCATTGATTCGAGTACGAATAAGACAATGATCAAAACGAAAAACAGGTGAATTTTGCCACGCAAAACGTAATTCCAATTCATCTGATATGCTACCGTAAATAATGCAACTCGTGAAATCCGCACGGGACAACGGATGTAGAGAAGTACTGTCCAATACAACCGATGGCATTCTTCGAATAAAATTGGGCGAACTGAAATAATTTGCAAAGGTACAATGTTCAAAGATATAGTCCCCACCATGCAGTGCCAGTAAGCATTCGCCACAATTTGATACTTGCAAATTATTACCTCGAATGGCAGAATGTTGTGTAAAAATTCCGTGAGATTGCATATTATCAATAATGGTATTTTCGATAATTAGCGGGCTGTTGAGA
Organism: Bacteroidales bacterium; assembly: GCA_009777915.1. Lineage (GTDB taxonomy): Bacteria > Bacteroidota > Bacteroidia > Bacteroidales > P3 > WRKV01. Next base: position 2,499 of record WRKV01000034.1, read on the forward strand.
TGGGGCATACTATCCATCAAAAATCCGATTTTTCCGTTGCGAACAATCGCCCAATTAATGTGATTACCAACGCTTCCGGACAAAAACCAAATACGATCCCATTGTCCGGTTACGGATCCGTGATACGTATTATCCATACGCATTCCTTCGAAAATAACTTCATTTCCGTGACTACCGTTGACTTTCAAACTTCCGCCTTCGGCAATGATAAGTCCCGAATTGGGGGCAAAATGTAAGCGTGTGCCGGCATTCAAAATCAACTCTTCTTGAACGAGTAAATAACCATAAATGACATGCGTTTGCAGGGAAGTTGCAAACGTGTCGACATTCGCAATAGAGTAGCGAAGTCGGAGTGTATCACCGTTGTAAAAAAAGTCCCTTTCGGTAGGCAAATGATAAATCGCATTTTGCCCAAAGGCTTCTAAAATCACATATTGCGAACGATTGTTGAACAAAAAACGAATCGAATCCAATTCCAAAAATGGCTTGGTTTTATCATCGGGATCAATGGTAACTCTGACAAAAATAAACATACTGTCTTTCGCACGAAGTCTTACATTGGTCTGCAAAAGCGATGTGTCGCCATTGACATTTATTCGAAACGGAGAGTTTTCTCCACCGACTAATTCGATGGTTTGGATATTAACATCTTTATCACTTCGATTATAGACTTTCAACAAAAGCGTGGTAGAACCGAGTGATGTGAAAACCGTATCAAATCTTACGGTGTCGCCAATTATCGTGCCACTACTGATTGAACCAACAGAAAATTCCAAACGAAAATTCGGATCCGTATTGAAAATAGGGTCTTTTCGACAACTTTCCATCATGAAAACAATGCCGAGAAAGATAATTAATCCTGCTATTTTTACCTTTTGCATGGGTACAAAGGTACGAAAAAAAAATGATACGCATACGAATTAAACAAAAAAAATCTACAAAACTGTAACCTTTTTCCAAAAAAAACGTAAATTATGGTCTAAAATACAATTACCATGAATTACATTCTTTTTGATGATGCAAACACGCGGTCGAATTTGTTACCGCTTACATTCACACGCCCTACAGCCGATTTAAGGGTTGGAATTACAACCATTCGTGAAAAATGGGACAGCCTTTTGGGGGCTGAAACTTCCACTTTGACGGAAAAATACTTGGAAAAAAAGTTTCCGACAATCAAAAAAGCGAATAATATCCTGATTAATGGTTCGGTTATTCCCAGTACGGAATTAGTGAGTCAAATCAAAAAACTCAAAGCCAATCAGGCGATTTCTTGCGAAGATACGATTGTGGCTTACCGCATGGATGCGGAAGGTTTGGAAGGCTCTAACGACGAGGCTTTCGAGCACATGGAAGAAATCGAATTTACAAAAGATTTAATCAAAGTAAATTATCTTTGGGATTTGTTTTTATTGAATGATGAACTCATTCGCAAGGATTTTCTACGTTTGACGGCAGGTCGTAAATCTCAAAAAATCAGTAAAACCAACACCATTATCGGAGATGAAACCCAAATTTTCATTGAAAAAGGTGCAAAAATCGAAGGTGCGATTTTGAATGCGACAACCGGTCCGATTTACGTAGGCAAAAACGCTGAAATTATGGAAGGTGCTCGCATTCGAGGACCTTTGGCGATGAATGAAAATGCACAAGTTAAAATGGGTGCGATTGTTTATGGTGCAACTACATTGGGACCTTACGCCAAAGTTGGCGGAGAAGTGCAAAACGTAATTTTCATTGGCTATTCAAACAAGCCACACGACGGCTTTTTAGGCAATTCCGTAGTTGGAGAATGGTGCAACATTGGTGCAGGAACGAACTCATCGAATTTGAAAAACACATACGACGAAATCAAACTTTGGAGTTATACATGGGAAACATTCGAACGCACCGGACAGCAGTTTTGTGGCTTATTTATGGGCGATCACACGAAAGTGGCGATTCAAACCACATTCAACACAGGTACTATCATCGGTGTTGGTGCAACGGTTTTCGGTGCCGGATTCCAGCGTAATTTCATTCCTTCGTTTACATGGGGCGGAAAACAGCATGATCTGAACAAAGTTATCGAAATCGCAGAACGTATGTATACTCGTCGTAACAAGGAGTTTGGAAAAATTGATGCCGATATTTTGAAAAAAGTATTTCAAATCACACACGCTTACAGAAAATAGTAATTTTGAATGAATAATTTGTTAAACTTAGCAGAGTTTATAGAAACCGAAAGCGAATTTATGCCTGTTTTTTCTCCCGAAGATGCAGATAAATTGAAACGCGAACCTGTTCCGGAAACCTTACCTGTCCTGCCTTTGCGGAATACGGTATTGTATCCCGGGATTGTTATGCCGATTACTGTTGGACGTGATAAAGCCAAAGAATTAATCAAAAATTTGAAAGGTAAAAAACAATATATCGGCGTGGTGGCTCAACGTGATAAAAATCTTGATAAAGACCCCACTCCCGAAGATTTGTACGACATCGCAACGGTGGGTATGGTTGCTCAATCCATACAAATGCCTAACGAGAGTACGATGGTGATTATTCAAGGTATTCGAAGAATAAAAATCGAGCAATATATCAACTCGGAACCCTACTTAATTGCGAAAATCAGTCCACTGTCGGAAGACGAAACTTTTGAAGAAACAGAGCAAAATATAGCCTTACTTTCGTCGATTCAAGATTTAGCCAAGCAGATTATTTACAAATCGCCACTCATTCCAAACGACATGGAATTTGTGTTGAAAAATATTCAAAGTGTCAATTTTTTGTTGAATTTTGTAGCCTCGATGCTTGAATCAGATGCTGTGGAAAAACAGAAATTACTTGAATCATCGAATTTGTTGGAACGTGCACAGATTCTTTTGGAATTGCTTACGCAGGAGCAAGAACGCGTGAATTTGAAACAGCAAATTCAAGGCAAAGTTGTTTCGAAAATGGACAAACAATATCGCGAACATATTTTGAACGAGCAGCTCAAAGCCATTCAACAGGAATTGGGCGGTACGCAGGTAGACAACGATGTTAAAGAGCTCAAAGAAAAAGCCAAAGATAAAAAATGGTCGCAAGAAGTTTCCGAAATTTTTGAAAAAGAATTGAAAAAATTGCAGCGTTTACATTCTATGTCGCCCGATTATTCTACACAATTGAACTATTTGTCGATGGTTGTGGAATTGCCATGGAACGAATATACCGATGATAATTTTGATTTGAAAGAAGCCCAAAAAGTATTGGATGCCGATCATTTTGGTTTGGAAAAAGTGAAAGAACGTATCATCGAACATTTGGCGGTTTTGAAATTGAAAGGTGATTTGAAAGCCCCTATATTGTGCTTGTTTGGACCTCCGGGAGTTGGAAAAACATCGCTCGGAAAATCGCTTGCGGAAGCTATCGGACGAAAATATGTGCGAATTTCGCTCGGTGGATTGCGAGATGAATCGGAAATTCGCGGACACCGCAGAACCTACATAGGTGCGATGCCCGGACGAATCATAACCAATCTGAAAAAAGTAAAAACTGCCAATCCGGTTTTTGTTTTGGACGAAATTGATAAAATTTTAGGCATGAATGTGCAAGGCGATCCATCGGCTGCACTGCTTGAAGTCCTCGACCCTGAACAGAATACAACGTTTCATGACAATTTTTTAGATATTGATTTTGATTTGTCAAGAGTACTGTTTGTGGCAACGGCAAACACGATTAACAACATTCACCCTGCCCTTTTGGATAGAATGGAAATCATTGATATTTCAGGTTATATTATCGAAGAAAAAATCGAAATCGCCAAGCGACATTTGGTAACGAAACAATTAAATGCACATGGTGTAAAACCTGAGCAATTCGAACTTTCGGTGCCTTTGATTCGAGAAATTATTGAGAAATACACACGAGAATCCGGCGTTCGTCAGTTGGACAAACAAATTGCGAAATTGGTTCGTCATCGAGCTAGACAAATTACCGAAAAGAAAAAGTATTCAGCGGAAATTTCCTCGAAAGAACTCGAAAAATCGTTGGGAGCCTTTAAGTTTGACAAATCCTTAGGTTTGAGCGAAAACATGATGGGTGTCGTAACAGGTTTGGCGTGGACCGCTGTTGGTGGCGAAATTTTGTTTGTTGAAGCAAGTTTGAGCATCGGAAAAGGTAAACTCACCATGACCGGAAATCTCGGCGGTGTAATGAAAGAATCCGCAACATTGGCATTCGAATATCTCAAAGCAAATGCCAAAAAATTCGGCATTGATGAAACAGAATTTGAAACCAAAAATGTTCATATTCACGTGCCGGAAGGAGCAACGCCCAAAGACGGACCTTCTGCCGGAGTAGCAATGTTCACCGCAATTGCATCCGTATTTTTGAATAAAAAAGTAAAGAGAGATTTTGCCATGACAGGTGAAATTACGCTTCGCGGACAAGTGTTGCCGGTGGGCGGAATCAAAGAAAAAATCCTTGCAGCAAAACGAGCAGGAATCACCAATATCGTACTTTGCAAAGATAACAAACGACACATCGAAGAAATTGAAAAAGAATACTTGAAAGATCTGACATTTCATTACATCGGAAAAATGAATGAAGTATTAAATTTGGTGTTTTAAGTTTTTTTTTGTAAATTTGCAGTCTGTTAAAAATCAAATACAAATACATATCACCATGAAACGATTAATTTCACTCCTCACATTGTTAGCTCTCTCCCTTACGCTAACAGCACAAAGCAAAGCCACTGCAAAAGCAGATGCATTGTTTAACCAAAGTAATTTCAGACAAGCAGCCGTAGAATATGGGAAGTTGGCTACTGCCGGAGAAAAATCAAAAAAAACTCCGCCGTTCGAACTCAGTTATGTCTACAACCGTTTGGGCGAAAGTTTTATGAACCTTAGAGAATACGCAAAAGCAGAGGCTGCTTTTGTTAAGGCACAGGAAAAAGGCGTGAAAGATGCCGCTTTTCTGTTGAATTTCGGAAATGTTTTGTTGGCAAACAACAAAGCCGAACGTGCGTTGAGTATGTATCAACAACTTTTGGCGACTAATCCCGAAAATGCGGAAGCAGAATCTCGTATCAAAACGGTGGAATTTCATTTGGCAGCAGTGAATAATCCCAATGTGGCATTGCATCCTGTAACTTTGGAAAACGCCTTGAATGCAACGAACAATCAATTTTCGTTGGCATGGTATCAAGGTTCTCTCTTGTTTTCATCGGATCGTGCCAAACCGGCGGGAAGTCCGAAATCTGCTCCAACAACACAATTTTTCTATGCACAAGGCATCTACGATTTTGATCAAGATAAAGTGAATCAGTGGAATCCTACACAACTTCTCAAAGGTGTGAAAACATCGGCACCTGACCGTGCTTTGGCATACGATAACAACACAAAAACCTACTACGTGATGCGTTGTCCGCCTCCCGCAAAGGGCAAACCAAGCAGTTGCAATATCCTTGCTTATCGTGTGGAAACGAAAGGTAAAACAAGCAAACTGAGTAAACCGATGAGACAATCGTTTCACGATGATAACGCTGTGATTGGCTTTCCAACGTTGAGTTCAGACGGACGAGTGATGTTTTTTACGATTCAAAAAGGTGGAAGAACCAGTATTCACATGTCGAAAAAAACAGGCGACAACGCTTGGTCGACACCGATTATGCTTAGCAGTGTTATCAACACGGACAAGACAGAAAGTTATCCGCAATTGTTTAGAGATTCCATCTTGTTTTTCGCATCTAACGGGCATCTCGGAATGGGCGGTATGGATATTTTTTATACCAAAATTTCGATGAATGGTGTAGGGCACGCTGTTTCGGGAAGTAGCGATTTGAACAGTCTCGAATTTTCTACGCCGATAAATCTTGGAGCCCCTATCAATTCAGGTGCTGACGATGTATCCATATTGGTTCAACAAAATGGAAACGGTGGATTTTTTATCTCGAATCGTACCATTGGCGAACAAAACAGAAACAACATGCATCGTTTCAATCAAGAGCCTCATGTACTTAGTACATCGGGAGAATATCTTGTTCCTCGCTTGCATTCAACTACTCCGCCGCCGGGCGTAAGTCTGACAACAGAGGAATTAATTGCAACTCTCAAAACAGAAGCACCGGATATTATCAGAATCATCGACACGGTTTTTGTGAACAGAGAGGTTTTGGTTGAAAAAGAAGTGTTTGTTGGTGGAGGAAATGAGCAAGCGATTTTGCAACAAAATCAAGCACAAATTTCTCAATTACATACTCAAATTTCTCAATTGAACAACGCTTTGACGGCTTGCCAAACGGCTGCTGCTCAGCAACAGCCAATGCCTGTAAGTCAAGCGTCAACCGTACAACCGGCACCTGCAATATCGTCAACAGATCTGGTTTATCGTGTTCAAATTGCTGCATCCTCCGTAGTACCGGTCGAAGGTGAATTTCGTGCAACGTTTGATGCTTTGCACCGTGCAATCCCCAATTTGCAAATGGAAACAATTTACGGCAGAGATGGTTTTTATCGCTACGTAACAACGCCGTTTGCAACGTTTGCGGAAGCAGACGCCTTACGTCGCAGAATACAAGGACTCGGTTTCCAAAGTTTCGTGTCCGGCTATAGAGGAAGCGAACGCGTTTCAATGAGCGTTAGATAATCAATAAAATAATCATGGATACTTTATCAATTCTTTGGATATCGCTATTAGTGTTCGGATTTATTCTGTTCATCGTTGAATTATTTGTGGTTCCGGGTACTTCGGTAGTCGGAATCGCAGGTATTGTTGCGGTGGTTTACGGACTTGTTCGAATCTTTACCGATATGGGCAACACAGCGGGATGGATTGCTTTGATCGCTGTTGTTGCAATTTGTAGCGTGATAACCACGTGGTTTGTCAGAACTAAATCGTGGAAAAAAATTACGCTCAACGACGAACTCGCAGCCAAAGTCAATGTGGTTGACGAACAAAAAATCAAAGTCGGCGATGAGGGCAAAGCCTTGTCACGCTTGGTTCCCATGGGGCAAGCCGATTTCGGTGGAGAAACCTATGAGGTTCATTCCACAGACGGTTTTATTGATCAAAAAACATCAATAAAAGTTGTGAAAATCGAAGGTAGCAAAATTTTTGTTACAGCCCTTTAGCCTTGATATACTCGTCGAACAGGCGAGCAACGTACTTTCCGAACACGTCAAATTCGAGATTAACCACTGTTCCTTTTTCGAAATTGTGGAAATTAGTTTCTTTGTAAGTGTAAGGAATAATCGCAACGGAAAACATTCCCGGTTCGGAATCAACAACGGTCAAACTCACGCCATTCACGGTGATTGAGCCTTTGTCGACCGTAAAAAAATCTTTTTTGGTTTCATAGGTGAAGTAGAATTTCCAACTTCCGTCTAAGGTTTCGACGCGGTCGCAGACTGCGGTTTGGTCGACATGTCCTTGAACAACATGTCCGTCGAAACGCCCGTCCATACGCATAGAGCGTTCGAGGTTGACTTCCGTTCCAACGTTCCAAGTGCGGAGATTGGTGCAGTCCAAAGTTTCTTGCATAGCAGTTACAACATATTGATTTTTGTCGTAATCAACTTTCACAACCGTCAAACAAACCCCATCATGCGACATACTTTGGTCGATTTTCAGTTCGTTTGCGATAGGCGTTTCCACAGTGAAATGCACGTTGGTTTGTTCGTGTTCCACGTTAACGATTTTCCCGATTTTTTCTACAATTCCTGTAAACATGGTTATTTTAGTTTTTCATAATAAATCCAATACTGAGTCCGACGTAAGACGTTTTAAGATCTACGCCTTCGTTTGGCGAGATATTTCTTAAAGCCTTGTTGTAACTCAGTGTAAAAGCAAGTCCACTTCTTGGTAATTGATAAGAAAACATCGCTCCCAACCCCAGGTCAAAACGTCGAAAATAGTTGTAATTGTGAAGTTTATCAGAAGGGGCAGGTTTGTTGCCCCAAACGATGGGTTCAGTTATTTGACGTTGTCCGCCATCATCTTTATGTTTGGCAAACAGATCCATTTTTCCCCCAACACCTAACGAAAGCGTTGGTCCGGCACCGAAATAAAACGTCCCATAAAAATCCGTTTCGGCACGTGCGACCAGCAAAAGCGGTACTTCCAGATAATTCATTCTGTAGAGCAGCGACCAATTTGTGTCGGGATGTATTTTGCTTTCCGGAAGACCGTCGATTTCCGCACCTTTTATCACCAATCCGAGACCTGTTCGAAACGAGAAAACGGTGCTGAACGGCATATCTACGTCCATTTTAATCAAAATGCTCGAATTGGGTTCCATTTTGTAATCTTCCTCGATATTTTTGTTTTCCATGTCGAACATTCCCAAGTTCAATCCCATGCGAGCCCCAATGTTGACTTGTGCTGTAGCGAATTGAACAAGGAGTAGAGAACTGATGAGTAGGATTATTTTTTTCATGGTTTTTTATTTTTTGTAGGGGCGGGGCATGCCCTGCCCTTACAGATTTAATTTACAAAGTTACGAATATTTTTTGAATTTGCAAATTAAATTAGTTTTTTTGCAAAAAAGAACAGATTGAAAAATCTGAATGACGACCGTTTATTATTGCGGATCAACATCAACAACAATCCGCAAACTCTTGTGTTGTGAGGTTTTGGAGAAATTTTGCAAAATGTCAGTGAGTTGATTTTTTACCGTGTTGATATTATTTTTGCGGTCTAATTTCAATAAAAATTCTTTGATGTAATACGTGTTAATCCTTGATACCAAAGGAAAATTAGGTCCTAAAACTTGATTACCAAAATGACCTTTCAGTTGAAGTGATAAGGCTGAAACACTTTTTTCCAAAACCTTAAAATCTTTGTGTTTGACGGCAATACGAATCAAACGAAAGTACGGCGGATAGCGGAATTGCTGACGATCGCGAAGTTGCGAAAGATACATTGCCGAATAATTATTGTCGATGATTTGTTGCAACACCGGAAAGTTTTTATTGTAGGTTTGAATAATCACTTTGCCTTGTGTATTGCGGCGTCCGGCTCGTCCACTGACTTGTGCCATCAATTGAAAACTGCGTTCGTAAGCCCGAAAATCGGGAAACGAAATCAAATTGTCTGCACTCAAAATCCCCACCACGCTCACATTATCGAAATCCAAACCTTTTGTAACCATTTGCGTGCCAACTAAAATATCGATTTTTCTATCCTCGAAGTCCTGAATGATTTGTCGATAGGCGTTTTTAGAACGTGTTGTATCCAAATCCATTCGTCGGATTTTTGCATCGGGGAAAAAAACAGCCAAATCATCTTCGATTTTTTCTGTGCCAAAACCTTTCATCGTAAGGTATGAATGTCCGCATTTGGGGCATTTTTCAGGAACCGGAATCGCCAATCCGCAATAGTGACATTTCAATTGATTGCTGTGTTTGTGATAGGTCAATGTTACATCGCAATTTTGACATTCGGGCATAAAATTACACACATCGCATTCCAAGCGAAGCGAGAAACCACGCCGGTTTTGGAACAAAATAATTTGTTCTTTTTGCTCTAAAGCCTTTGTAATTTCAGTCATCAGCACAGAAGAGAAATAGCTGTGCATGGTTTTTTCGCGAGTTTCTTGTTTGAGGTCGGCGATTTTGATACTCGGCAAATTCACGTTTCCGTAGCGTTTCAGAAGTTCGACCAAACCGTACTTGCCGATTTGTGCATTGAAATAACTTTCAATCGAAGGTGTTGCCGAACCTAAAATAGTTTTTGCATTATGCAGATTTGCCAAGTAAATCGCAGCATCACGGGCGTTGTAACGCGGTGCAGGATCGTATTGTTTGAACGATGTTTCGTGCTCCTCATCTACAATTACCAAACCCAAATTATCAAACGGTAAAAATACTGCCGAACGTGCACCCAAAATAATTTGAAACCGGTTTTCGCCTTGATTCATCACACGTTGCCAAACTTCAACACGTTCCTGTTGATTGAATTTGGAATGATAAATGCCGACTTTTTCGCCAAAATATCTTCGCAAACGATGAATAATTTGTGACGTTAATGCAATTTCCGGCAAAAGATACAACACTTGCTTTCCGCTGTTAACGGCTTGTTCGATGAGTTTAATGTAAATTTCAGTCTTCCCGCTTCCGGTTATACCGTGCAACAAAGTTACATTTTTTTCTTTGAAATTATTTTGAATTTCATCAAAGGCATTTTGTTGTTCGGCGGAAAATTGGATTTGGTCTAATTCATGCGTAGAATCTGAGGTTTCCAAACGTGTTTCGATTTTTTCAACGAGTTCAAAAACCTGTTTTTTGACTAAGGCTTGAATGGTTGCCGCTGCATTTTGTGAGGTTTGAGAAAGTTCGGAACGCTTGATTTCTCGGTGTGTTTGACCATTTGTCAAATGAATAAACAGCATTAAAATCTCCAACTGTTTAACGGCTTTTTTTTCTAATTTATCAAACAGTTTTTGTAAATTTTCCTCATTCTCGTAATTGGCATGAAGTTTCAGATAAACCTCAATTTTCGGTTTAATTTTTTCCAACACTTCATCTTTAATCATCACGATATTTTTATCTCGCAAATTCTTAATCAAATGAATCGTTTTGACTAATCCGGTGATTCTCGAAATCTCTTCAATGCTCAGTTCCGGCTTGTAATTCAGGGCTTCCGTAACGTGAAGTTCATGGTCGGAAAGAGTCGAAATATCGCCGTCGAAATCAGGATTTAGTACGATTTTACTTTCGTTGCTGAGTTTGAATGCCGACGGCAAAGCTGCAGCCATGACATCACCCAAAGTACACATATAATACGACGAAATCCATTGCCAAAACTCGAATTGAACACCGTTCACAATCGGCTTTTCGTCCAAAACGGACTGTACATATTTCGTAACATAAGCCGTTGGAGCCTCGTGATGAATTCGCACAATCAAACCTGCATATTTTTTATGATTGGCAAATGGAACTACCACGCGTTTTCCCACAGCAATTTCGCTTTCCAATTCCTGCGGAACACGGTACGTAAACGCGTTTTTCAGAGGCAAAGGAAGTAAAATATCAACGAAATAGGTCAGGCGTTCCATGATGCAAAGATACAATTTTTTTTTATATGTTCAAAATTTTTTCGTACCTTTGCACCATATTCTTGTAACAACATACATGAAAAAGATTTTTAGTACCATACTCTGTCTCACGTTCTGCCATACAATTTTTGCGGAAGGTCGCGCTATTTCTCGATCAGATACGATTCGATTTGGTCCGGAACGCCCGAAAATAGGCTTGGTTTTGAGTGGTGGCGGTGCAAAAGGAATTGCTCACGTCGGCACGTTAGCATTGCTTGAAGAATTGAATATCCCGATTGATTACATCGGTGGAACAAGTATGGGTGCAGTGATTGGAAGTCTGTACGCCATGGGCTATACCGCCGATCAAATTGATATGATTATTCGAACAACAGATTGGACAAGTTTGTTTAATGATTTTCCAAAACGAGAGCATGTCGGTGTTCACGAAAAAATCAATAACGATCCCTATCAACTTCGCTTGGCACTTACTCCGAGAGAAATTTCGATATTTGCGAAAGGTGCAATTGAAGGACAACAAATTGACAATATGTTGACGAATTTCCTTTTCGAAGCCTATAAAACGCCGAATTTTTCGGATTTGGAAATTCCATTTTTTGCCGTAGGAACAGACCTTATAGAGGCACAATACGTTATCTTGGACAGCGGTAATTTGGCTCAAGCCGTTCGTGCAAGTATGTCGGTGCCCACTGTTTTTTCACCTGTCGAAATTGATGGGAAATTATTGGTTGATGGCGGTGTGATGAATAATTTTCCGGCTTTGGCGATGCGACAAAAAGGTGCGGATATTATCATTGGCGTAGATGTTGGCTATCAATACAAATGTATGTCCGAATTACAAAATTTTGCCAATGTTTTTGAGCAAACGATGTTTTTGGGCGGACAAGAACTTCAACAAAGAAATGCGGAAGAAACAGATATTGTCATTGTGCCGGACATGACCGGACTGGGTTCGTTTCAATTTGCACGTTATGCAGCGTTATTGGATAGAGGATATTCGGCAGCCGAAAAAGCTCGTCCTGAATTAGAAAAACTATCGGAGAGATTACAACAATATGACCCAAAAACAACTGTTCGAGAACCGTATATTCCGCAACGTACCCTCGTTTTAGACACCATCATATTGAACGATAACAAAAAATATTCTGACGGTTATATTTTATCGCGACTTCAATTACGAACGCACAGACCTGTTGAAATCAAAGACATTGATGAAGCCGTGCAACGTTTGTACGGTTCGTTGTCATTTACAAAAATAACCTATTATTTTACAGAATCACCACTCGGATCAACGCATATATCTTTACACATCAATCTTCACGAAGCACCTTCCAATACAGCGAAATTAGGATTTCGCTACGATAATATTCGCGGTCCATCGCTATTGGCGGGAATTACGATGAAAAGTCCCAAAAATTTAAACTCGGAATTTAATGCCAATTTGGATTTATCCAAATATCCGATTATTGACTTGGAGTATCGTTTTACGCCCGAAATTATTCGCAAAACTTCGCTTTGGCAACCGACCTTGTTTGTTGCTTATTCCTTTAATAATTTTAACGTTTACGAATACAATTTAGCAACAGATGGTATGGGTAGAATTCTAGTTAATCGTACCAGAGAAGATGTTGTAGTTGGTCATCGAGGGAGTGTGGGTGCGGAGATTAATGTGAAAAGTAATGTTATCGGAATTGGTGTATTTTTTGACCACTCCGTTTCGAGATTACATGTGGGTCAAGATGCCGGAGAAACACAAAAAATCACGTATTGGTATCCGAAATTTTATTATACTCGAAACAGTTTCAATAAAAAATTCTATCCAACCGGCGGTTCGATTATCAACGCCAAATTTCGCTGGTTGCACGCATTACAGCCTGATACGGAAGGCATTGAATGGGTTCGAACATTCTTAACTTACTATACCGATATACAATATGCCGTTTCGCTTTCGAGGCGTTTGACCGTATATCCGAGTGCTATGATTGCCGGAACATTTGTATTCAAAGCAGAAGACCAAACCGGAAACTACATTAGTCCGCAACAACAATTTTATCAGGGCGGTTTATTTCATATCTCACATCTCAACCAAACCCCATTTGTAGGATTACATTTGATGCAAAAATTCGGACATTATGGGGCAAATATGCAAATTAACACACAATACGAAGTGTTTCGAAATTTTTTCCTAACGGCTCGTGTTGGTGCACTTAAAAGTGAAAACAATTATTTGGATATGCTCAAAATACGTGATGCTACACTCGGTTGGGGAATTTCCGCTTCGTACAACACAACTTTTGGACCGATAGGTATAACATTTCAGAGTTCCACAAAAAGTCCGATGAGTGTGTTTATTAATTTTGGAAGTTGGTTGTAAAAAATTACAGTTCCAAATCTACATCATGCAGTTCAACCCACGGCAAACCCCATTTGCCAAGCTCTGCCATAAATGGATCGGGGTCAAATTCTTCAACATTGAACACGCCCGGTTTTTTCCAAAGATTTTTCAAATACATTGCAGCACCAATCATCGCAGGAACTCCGGTAGTATAGCTCACGCCTTGTGTTCCGGTTTCTTTGAAAGCCACTTCATGACTGCAATTGTTGTAGATGTAATACGTTTTTTCTTTGCCTTGTTTGTCCAAACCTTTGATACGACAGCCAATCGAAGTCCAACCTTTGTAATTTTCGCCCAAATCGCCCGGATTCGGAAGTACGGCTTTCAAAAATTGAATCGGAACAATTTCTTTGCCTTCGTACATAATCGGCTCTATGCCTGCCATTCCAATGTTTTGAATGACTCGCAAATGGGTTAAGTATTCTTGACCAAATGTCATCCAAAAACGAGCACGTTTCAACGTTGGATAATTTTTGACCAACGATTCCAACTCTTCGTGATAAATCAAATACGATTCTTTGGGTCCGATATTCGGATAGGTAATCGGTTGATGAATTTCGTGCGGTGCAGTTTCAATCCATTTGCCGTTTTCCCAGTATTTTCCGGGCTGTGTAACTTCACGAATGTTGATTTCGGGATTGAAATTCGTTGCAAAAGCCTTTCCGTGGTCGCCTGCGTTGCAATCTACAATATCCAAATAATGAATTTCGCTGAAATGATGCTTTACGGCATGAGCCACAAAAATGCTTGTAACACCGGGGTCAAAGCCACATCCGAGAATTGCCGTAATGCCTTTTTCTTTGTAGCGATCCTGATATGCCCACTGCCAACTGTATTCGTATTTGGCTTCGTCGATAGGCTCATAATTCGCAGTATCTAAATAACTTATCCCCGTTTCCAAACAAGCATCCATGATAGGTAAATCTTGATAAGGGAGAGCCAAATTTACAACTAAATTCGGTTTCACTTCGTTGATGAGTTTGACCATTTCGGGAACGTTGTCCGCATCGATTTGTGCGGTTTTAATGTTTGCATCCGGAAGTGCCGCAGCAATGGCGTCGCACTTGGATTTGGTTCGACTTGCGATGATGATTTCTTTGAAAACGTCTGAATTTTCAGCCATTTTGTGAACGGCTGCGGTCGACACACCGCCTGCACCGATAACTAAAACTTTACTCATGATGTTATGATTTTTTTTGCAAAGATACGAAAAAAAAACGAAATGTTATATATTTCGTTTTTTTAATTTACTATTCACGGTTCACACCTCACAGTTCACCAAGTTTGCATATTCCAAAAAAAATTTGTATCTTTGCAAAAATTTTAACCAAAAATCAAAACCATGAAATAAACGAAAATATAAATAAATATAGCGATTGCTAATTCTTGTTTACAGAAATTTCGACACTTTTGGCATCACAAGAAGTAAGTAAACGCTCGCAACTGCGGGCTTATCTTATTTTGTGATGCGGGTCGTCGAAAACCTCTGTAAACGGATTTGTTTAAGTCCGTTTTTTTTATTATCAATTTTCAGAAAAACTATAACTCAAAAAATCACTATGAAAACACTAAAAAACTATGCAAAAATGCTTGCAATTGTCACAATTTTGGCAATGAGCCCGGGGGTAAAGGGGCAGGAAGATGAGGGTCGGATGGCAGCTTACGCCGAAAGCGAAATACCAAAACTAGATCTTAAGATGGGACCGGAGTTTAAGGTGTCAACAAAATTAGGATGGTTTGAAATGTATGGAGCAACGGGAATTGATGTTATGCCCCTAAAAAAACAATTAGTTTATGATCCAACAAAAAGAGGATGGGAGGGAGAAAAAGAAATACAAATTAGACCTAAATTAGCAAGCTCTCTAACGGCAGGAATAGGAATCGGAAATCAAAATAAATTAAAAATAGAGGCTCGAATAAATAATGGTTGGGACGAAACAAATCCTTTCATAAGAAGTAAACTTAGTGTTGGATATTTCCGTGAACAACAAATAAATGAAAAAGAAAAAATCAATTTATATATAAACCTATCAGGTCATGATCATACCGTGCTACAATCAAATTTTAGTAGTATGAACGCTACTGCTTTTGAAACAAAAGTATGTTATCAACGAAGAATAAGCAATAGACTAAATTTGTATATAAGTGCAAATTATTTAATTCCGCTTGTGCAGGAATTTCATGAAACACCTTTGCCCTCAGAACTCTCCGCCAACATCGGTCTCCATTTGGACCTCAGCCCCAAATTGCCAAATATTGGTTTTGATAAATCAAAACAAAAACCAAGAAGGAAAACCCATAGCCAAGTACATGGACAATGTTACGCATACCCACAACACCGTGGTAAAGAAAGCACAATATTCAACCGCCCAAATGAAATGCGGTAGGGGATTTGTAGGGGCGAGGCATTTACAAATTAAAATTCAAAAAACATGAAAAAAATAGCAATCATAATTGCATTGTCCATAATCGCTTTTTCTTGTGAAAAAGAAAATTACTTTGATGTTATCGTTGATTTACGTGTGGTAGTTCCTAATGATGATAAGGAGGAGGAGGAGAAAGACGAGGAGGAGGAGGAGGACGAGGACGAGGACAAGTACATATACCCATCAAACCGCATAATTAGTTTTTTTGAGTACACGGATTTTGGATTTCCGTATGATTTTGACTTTAATTTTATCGTTGACAGTTTAGGGACAAATGCGGAGTTCTTTCATTCAAGTAGTGGTAACTTGTATCAGAAAATACTTGATAGTTTGGTTAGTTATGATACGATTGTCAGTATAGATACCGTAGTTAGTTATGATACTACGATCATAAATGACGGTCTGATTTATGATACCATTATTAGCCCTCAAGACACAATGATAACTCATGATACTACTATTCGCAGATTAGTACATTTCTTTTTCAAAACAGACACCGCGAGAATTGTTGAGCCACAATACAACTATGTTTCCAACGATTCTGAAACTTCAACAGTCATTCCGAACATAAGGCGGGGTAGATATTATGTTGTTGTTTATTTTATTGTTGATGGTGAAGTCTATTTCAGCAGTAAGTGGTCAAATGTTAATCAAAATGAAAAGAAAGTAATGATGTACTTTCGGGAAATAATTACGCCAAACTATTGACCGTTTGGTCTTGCAAACCATGTGAGAATATCTTGTCCCTAACGGGACGATACCGAAGAATGGTCTATTGCGGAACAGGAGCCAAATCCTCAATCAGATACAGCCTCGCCTCGCTGCTAATGATGTATCACCTCGTCAAATCAAAACAAAACAACAGATCATGATCCCTCACATAAAGCCTGCCATTAGCGATCACTGGATGCGCCCAAACCATGTTGTCCGTAGTTCTGATGCTCGTGCGTTCGGGAAATTCCATGGTGCCAAATGCCTGCCACCCTTGCGGGGATGCAGCCACGATGCCCATGAGACCTCTGCGCTCTTCGAGCAGTAACAAACGATCGTTTACCGCGAGTATCGCGCCTTTGCCGACATCGGTCGCACCTCTGGCGGTTCTGCCTCTCGTCCAAACCTGTTCGCCTGTTCGCAGACTTTGGCAGGTCCAGCCCGACTGATCCGAAAAGCCGTAGATATGTCCATCCACCAACACCACTCCACCGTGATGGTTCACCATGTTTCTGTTGGCATAATTGATGCGAGCAACAAAGCGTTCGCCCTCTTTCGTGATCTCAATCGCAGCACATCCGGCGTTGTAGCCCGATGTCACGTAAACCACGTTGTTCGTGTAGATGGGCGTAGGCACAACGGCAGTCCTGTAGCCCGGCACATCCACTTTCCACAGCACCTTACCATCGGCTGCAGCCACGCCCGCCACGCCTTTCGCCGCCTGCTGAATATACTGCCTCACCCCATGTATTTCCGCAACAATAGGAGAAGAATACCCCGCCTGATCCGTCCATCCTGTGCTTGTCCACACAAGCTCGCCGGTCATTTTGTTGAGGGCAACCATTGTTCCACGACGACCTCCGGGAGTAGCGATAACAAGGTCTCCATCCACCAACGGTGATTCGCTGTAACCCCAGCGAGACATGACCTTTCCGTCAAAATCTTTCACCAGATCTCTCTTCCAAATTTCCTTGCCATCGATAG
>WRKV01000035.1 GCA_009777915.1 Bacteroidales bacterium
TAAAGATGAAGAAGAGGATTCCGACGTGGAAGGTTTGTTGCCTCCGATGAATGTGAACGATACGCTTTCTGTACAAAAAATCTCTGCTCGTGAAACATTTACACAAGCTCCACATCGCTACACCGAAGCGAGTTTGGTGAAAAAAATGGAAGAGTTGGGAATTGGTCGTCCGTCGACTTATGCTCCTACAATTTCAACGATTCTAAAACGTGAATATGTGGTGAAAGAGGATAAAGATGGCAACGAAAGAACGTATAAAATGTTTGATTTGGACGCCAAAGGAATCATCAAAGAATCTGATAAAATCGAAGTGTTTGGAACTGAAAAATCCAAAATGTTTCCAACGGATATTGGTAATTTAGTCACACATTTTTTGGTTGAAAATTTTGATTCGATTGTTGATTTTAACTTCACTGCGGAAGTTGAAAAAGAATTTGATGAAGTGGCTGATGGCGAGGTAAAATGGACGGAAATGCTACGTAAATTCTATAATCCGTTCCATAAAGATGTTGAAACTACACTCAAACATTCGGAACGTGTGAGAGGAGAACGCTTGGTAGGTGTTGACCCGAAAACCCAAAAAAATATCTATGTGAAAATCGGCAGATTCGGCTCTATGGCTCAATTGGGCGAAACCGGCGATGACGAAAAACCGACGTTTGTAAGTTTGAAAAAAGGTCAATCTATCGAAACGATTACGCTTGAAGAAGTGCTGGATTTATTCAAACTTCCGAGAATTGTCGGACAGTTTGAAAACGAAGATTTAGTCGTTGCAATTGGACGTTTTGGTCCGTATATTCGTTTGGGAAAAACATTTTTCCCATTGCCTAAAACCGACGATCCGCTTGAAGTTTCGGAAGAACGTGTGATCGAAATCATCAAGGAAAAACGTGAAAAAGATGCCAATGCAGTGATTCGTGAATTCAGCGAAAATCCGGATGTTCGTGTACTTAACGGACGTTTTGGACCTTACGTTGCCGTGGACAAAAAGAATTTCAAAATTCCTAAAAGTATCGATCCTGCAACATTAACCTTGCAAGATTGTTTGGATTTATCCGAAGGCAAAAAATTAACGTCTGATACCGGCAAAACGTCTGTAAAAAGAGTAGCGACAAGGAAATCGACAACAACTAAAACAACAGCGGCAAAAAAATAATGAGTATCTCTGAAATAGAACACCAAATCGTTGAGGAATTTTCAAAATTCGATGAGTGGTTGGATCGCTACAACTATTTGATAGAGCTTGGTAGAGACTGTCCTGCTATTAGCGAAAGCGAGAAAATTGAAACAAATTTGATTAAAGGTTGTCAGTCGAGAGTTTGGTTGAGTACGGAATTTATAGATGGAAAAGTTCTATTCAAAGCCGACAGCGATGCCGTGATTACCAAGGGAATTGCGACTTTGTTGATTCGTGCTTTATCCAATCAAACGCCCGACGATATTTTGAATGCAGACCTTTCGTTTTTAGATACCATCGGACTGCGAACACATCTTTCGCCGACACGTTCGAATGGACTAACTTCGATGATTAAACAGATGAAACTTTACGCTATGGCGTATAAAATGAAACAATGAAAGTGCTTTTAATAGTTCCGGGTTCGGGCGATTCGTTTTATTGTGGCAATTGTTTTCGCGATAATTTGTATGCACAAGCCTTGCGAAATGCAGGACACGATGTGTCTGTGATGCCGCTGTATCTCCCGTTAACAGGCGAATTTGGAGAATCAAACAACACACCGTTGTTTTTTCCTGCGACCTCATATTACATTGCACAAAAATTATTCAAAAATGGAAGCATGCCAAGATTTTTTGAAAAGATTTTGAGTTCGAAAATAGCTTTACGTTTGGCATCGTCCATGTCGGGAACGACCTCCGCAAAAGGTATGGAAAGTATGACGCTTTCGATGATTAATGGCGATGATAAAAATTTTGCAAAGCAAGTTGAAAAAATTATTCATTGGATCGAAAATCACGAAAAGCCCGATATTATTCATCTTTCAACCTCCATGTTGATTGGCATTGCAAAAGCAATCAAAAAACGTATGGATATTGCAATCGTTTGTTCGTTGCAAGATGAGGAAATTTGGTTAGACAGTCTTGAGAAAAATGATGCCAACAAAGCGTGGAATGCTATCAACGAAAATGTAAAATACGTTGATAAATTTATGGCATCAAGCGAATTTTACAAAAAAGAATCGTTCAAAAAAAATCCTGAAATTAAAGATATCGAAATTGTTGAACCCGGCGTAAACATTGAGAAGTACGCATCATCGAATTACCCGAAAAATCCAACGATTGGATTTTATTATCGGATAAATTATGAAAATGGTTTGGATATTTTGGCACAAGCATTTGTGAATTTGAAAAAAGAAAATTCGATTCCAAATTTGAAATTAAAAATCGGTGGCGGTTATACGCGTGAAAACAAAAAGTTTGTTAATGATATTCGGAGAATCCTACAACCGTACATGAATGACGTGATTTGGTCGGAGCATTATTCGTTGAACGAACACACCCTATTTTACAAAGAAATTTCATTGATTTGTGCACCGTTGCGATTCAACGAGGCATTCGGATTGTATTTGGCTGAAGCCTTTGCTGCGGGCAGACCTGCGGTTGTTCCGGATACCGGTTCGTTCAGCGAAATAGTAGGGGAGGCAGGCGTTTTATATTCACCGAACGATAGTGAAAATTTAACCAATGCCTTACGAAAAATCCTGACCAATTCCGCTCTTTACGAGCAATGCAAAGAACAAACATTGCAAATTTCTCGTGAGAAATATAATGATAGAATCGTTGCGGAAAAGTTAGAAAAAATTTATCGCATATTGTGATAAACATTCGTCACATCTTCGTCTTCCTCAATTTTGGCGAGCATTTTTTCGATTTCGGCATGTTGTTCCGGCGTAACTTCTTTGGTGTCTAACGGAATGCGATCGAAACCTCCGGAAACCAATTCCATGTTGTGATCTTCAACATATTTTTGAATGTTTCCGTAAGAGTCGAAAGGTCCGTAAATTACGATTTCCCCCTCGTCGGTTTTGAAAATATCCTCAACACCGAAATCAATCAATTCGAGTTCTAATTCTTCTAAATCCATACCGTTGTCTTTCACTTTGAACACACATTTGTGCTCAAACAAAAAGTCTAAACTCCCTGTTGTTCCTAGTGATCCGTTGAACTTATTGAAATAACTGCGAATGTTTGCGACCGTTCGCATATTGTTGTCGGTAGTGGTTTCTATCACGACGGCAATGCCGTGAGGTGCATAACCTTCGAAAACAACTTCCTTGAAATCGGCTTTATCTTTCTCAATGGCACGTTTGATGGCACGTTCTACGTTTTCTTTCGGCATATTTTCCGACTTTGCTTCTTGAATCAAAGCCCGCAAACGCGGATTAGTGTCAGGATCTGCACCATTTTTTGCAGCCATTGTGATGTGTTTTCCAATGCGTGTAAACACACGTGCCATATTGCCCCAACGTTTGAATTTAGTGGCTTTGCGGTATTCGAATGCTCTTCCCATATTATTTTTTTCTTTTTTGCATTTCTTGTTGTTGTTTTGCCATATTTTCCAAACGTTGTTGCCATTTGGATTTTACGACAGGTTTTTTGCGAGCTTCAGCGACCATGCGATGAACTTTTTCCTCGTTAATCAGCTTACTCGTTACCCAAGTAATCAAGAACGTCATCACCGTTGAAACAAAGTAGTAATAGTTCAAAGCGGATGAAAAACTATTCAAGAAAAACAAGAGCATAATCGGCATAAGCATCATCATCGTTTTCATACCCGGCATGGCTGTTGCTGATGAATTTTGACTCATCGTCATTCGAGTATAAAATACGTTCGAAATCGCCATTAACAAGGCAAACAAACTGATATGTGCCCCGTAAAACGGAATGTTGAACGGCAGATTAATGATAGAATCGTAAGTCGATAAATCCTCTGCCCAAAGAAACGACTCTTGTCGCAATTCAATACTACTCGGGAAAAAACGAAACATGGCAATCAAAATCGGGAATTGAATCAACATGGGGATACAACCTGAAAGTTGATTGATGCCGGCTTTTTTGTAAAGTGCCATTACTGCTTTTTGTTTTTCCATCGCTTGTTCAGGCTTTGGAAATTTTTTGGCAAGTTCATCAACTTCGGGCTTTACAACCTTCATCTTTGCCGATGAAACCCATGATTTGAGAGTAAGTGGCGACAAAACAATTTTCAGGATAACCGTCAAAATAAGGATAATAATTCCGTAATTGAAATTGAATTTTTGCAGAAAATCAAACACCGGAATCACCGCAAAGCGGTTTACCCAGTGCATGAGAAAGAATCCCCATCCGAGTGGAATCAAGCGTTCTAAATCGTTTTTGTAAGATGTTAAAATCGAATATTTGTTGGGTCCCAAATACAATTCCATGTTGATGCTGTAATTTGATTCTGCTTGGTAAGGCAGACCAATTAAGGCGTTCATCGTTTTCACATAACTATCTTTGTCACGATTGGGGTCAACGAAATTTGCCAAATCCGCATTCACCATGGCATCATCTTTCATAATGAGAACCGACGAAAAGAACTGATGTTTGAATGCAATCCAACGCACCGGCGTGTTGATTTCCTCTCTGGAATCGCGGGTTTCACTGAGATAATCAACTTTATCGTTGATAGGTTTGAAATAAATCGCCGTGTTCGGATCTTCCAAATTCGGTGCTTTTTCATTTCTCGGCAACATGGCATTCCAATGCAAATCAATGAAGTTGGCACGATTGGCAATAAGATCGTTCATTCCCACAAAATTCATTTGGAAATCGATCAGATATTCGTTTCCTTTGAATCCGTAAACAAATTCTACATACCTTGATTTATCAAGGTTTTCGTCATCGTTTGGATATAAACGCATGGCGATTTGTGCAGTCTCGTTTCCTGTGATTTTCTCGCTATTCGAGGTCTGTGAAACCATCTCAAAATAGTAGTCTTTGGTGTTGATTAGACGATTATTTACAAAGAACGAAATGTAAAAATTGTGCCAATCTTGATTAAACAAAGTGATGTTGGCATCCCTTGTCCATACGAGATAATCATTCAAAATCACATTCTCAATAGCACCTCCGAGATTACTGAAATCTATGGTAAACACGTCGGTTTCGAGTGTTGTGATTTGCTTTTCTCCAACTTGACTGTTAGAGAAAAGATTTTGTTCGTCTTTTACGACAAGCGTTGTTGCATCATTTTGCGTTTGTAGAGACGTGGCATGTCGCGTCTCTCCGGTTTCCGTTTCCGTCTGATTTTCCGTTAACCGTGCTAAAGAATCTTGTCGCAAGGCTGCTTCAATGCGTTGTTCTTGTTGTTCACGCAGCATTTGTTCGCGCTCTTCCGCACTGGGCGATGCCCACCAACTATACGCCCCAATTAATACGAAAATTAAAACCAGGCCTGTGATTGTATTTTTATCCATAGTTATGCTCCAATATGTGATTTGTAAGCTGTTGCATCCATCAATGCGGAAACTTCCGCAGGATTGCTCATTTTAACTTTGATAATCCAACCGCTTCCGTAAGGGTCGGAGTTAATCACTGCCGCATCGGATTCCAAATCCGAATTGAATTCAATTACTTCGCCACCAACCGGCAATGCCAAGTCTGCAACGGTTTTCACGGCTTCGATGGTGCCGAATGTTTCGTTTGCCGAAAGCGTATCGCCTTCGCAAGTTACGTCGACAAAAACGATGTCGCCAAGTTCTTTTTGGGCAAAATCAGTAATACCGATGATTGCGATTTCGCCATCCACTTTGATCCACTCGTGATCAGTGCTGTACTTTAAGTCTGCTGGAATGTTCATGATGTTTATTTTTTTGTTTTGTTTATTGATTATTGATTAAATGTAAATTTCAAACTAATTCCGCCGTTGGTGGTGGAGTTGTAGAACATGGTCGGCAATTCCGGACGATTCATGGTTTGATCGTAGAATAAGCGTAAGACAATGTTTTGCGCTAATTGATAATCTGCTGAAAAATTCAATGTGGTAATTTTAGTTCCTGCCGAAACTAAGTTTATACGCTGATCAATTCGGCGGAGCATGGTTACATTCGAACGTATCGAAACGCCTGCTCTCACGTTGATATCGCTTTTGACATTACGTTGGCTTTGCCCGCTTGTTACGTTAAATCCGACATCTTTGAAAATATAGCCAAGTCCGAAAATCCACTCGTCTGTACGGCTTTCCGTAAGTTGATTATTGGTAAAACTTAATCCTAAATTTCTTGATTTTCTTATTTCAGCATTGACTTGAAAATTATTTTTTAACTCTACGCTAACCCTCGCCAATGGAGAGAATTGTTCTGATATTACAATACTTTCAAACAAATCCATTCCAATGATATTATCGCTCATGTCTCGCTCGAAGGGATTTCCCTCTTCATCCAATCCGGAACGCATATTTCTTGAATAAGCACCAATCGTATAATTGGCTCGATAGCCGTGTTGAAGACTGATTCGATTGAAATGTTTTCTAAAAAAATCAAGTCTGGTCAAGCCGTTGTAAGTGAGATTCCAATTCGGAATTGGAATTTTCGGAAATGCCGACAACGAAATATGGTCCGGATTTTTACCCAAGTAAGCCGCAATAAATGCAGGAATCAAGACCTCTTGCGAAGTTGGTCCGTAGCCGTCCGGATACCAATGTCCGGAATTTGAATCGAGAACTTGTCCTATGGAATGCGGATTGTTTTCTCCCAAACGGTTAGCGATGATTTCTCGATATTCCAAAAATGTTTCGAAAGTTGGATTTTCCCGATTGGCTTTATCCTTTACAAATGCAGTTTTCCAAGCAATGGTTGTGATATTGTAATTTCCTCGCATTTGAGGTGCCGAACTTTTGAATATTTCGTCATGCCGATCGTATTTTATAAATTCGCTATTCGTTTCTGCACTGGTCAATCCGGCATTGAACTGAATTCGGAAGTCAACAAACGGCTCAAACAGAGCAGTTGCAGTAATCGACGTGTTGAATTTTTCCATGTAAGGTTGATTTTGCAACGAATCTCTGCTCATATAATTTAAGAAATCAACCTGTTCTTGATTTTCTCTTAAACGTGCTACTTGATTTCGAAAATCTCTTGTACTACCAAAAACAAAAGGCAATCCGGGCATCATGCTATTGAAATTCGTTCCCAAAATAGTAGGGCTTTCCGTAAATCCGGGCAATAAAATTCCTTCGGTTACGCGATATTCAAAACTTGCATTTCGAACTCCCATCACCATTCGGAAAAACCCTTTGTATAAGGTTTCCCATGTTGATGTGCTTGTTTGCTGTTGCGGTTGTTGTGCTTGTCCCGGACGAGCAGGTTGTGGTCGTGCAGGTGTAGTTCGACGCGGCGTATTGATGGCTCTCAAAAATGGAATTTTGTTGTAAAGTCTGACAAAATCCGCATTAGTTCGAATCGTTTGTGTATTGGAATTTTCAATGGTATGTCCCAAGCTTGCCAATGCATTCAAAGAACCTTCCCAACGATACGTACTACCGTAGCCTGCCGATGCCGAAAGCCAATCCAAAATCGGAATTTTGTTTATCGGAATCGTCCATACCAAATTCGCATTTTGATTGAAGTTTCGTATAGTTCCAAGTTGGAAAACACTCTGCCACACAGAATCTCGTTTCTCGCGAGTATCAATTTTTCCAGTAGGTTCCTCGATCAGAGCGATTGCAGATGCATTGTAATCGAATTGCAAACTTTTTGCAAAATCCCATTTCAGATCGTAATTTCGCATCCAATCGAAACGTTTGAAATAAGTTGGTCTGACTAAAATCTGGATATGTTCCGGACTTTTATCTCGAAGTTTATTTTCGTTGAATTCCCGCATGATTTCCGTGTTAAATGCAAATGATTTCGGGAGATAATTGAAATTAAAATCCGTAAGCAGAGCCCATGATTTATTTTTAGCCAAAGCAGTTTTGGCGAAAGGTGTTACAGGTTTATTTTGAATACTGTAAGCATAGGTCAAACCGCCTTTGTGAATATCTCGATTATTGTATTCAATATCCACACTTCTGGCTTGCATTCCGGAGTAAGAGTAGGAGGCAGTAAAATTTTCGATATGATAAAATTGAGGCTTAACATCTTTGTTGGTATACTCTTTCCGAACATTCATAAAATTGATGTTTTGCCGAACAACCACATCTTGGATTTTTTCTTTAACCTCATCTCGTTCGGCGTCGGTTGCGTAGGTTCTCAAATCGCGAGACGTCCTCACATCCGGGTCTAACGGATTATATTCGGGATTGTTCAAACTTCGCGAATAATCGTAGTGTACAGGAATTTTCACACCACTTTCGGGCGGCAGAAATTTTCCCAATTCGAGATTGGTTGATATGTCAACAGAAAACACATTGTCTTGTTGCAACTCTGTGATTCGAGTTTCCAATTGTCCGAAATTTGCGGAGGTGTAAGACCCGGAAACATTCACATTTCCTAAATCTCCGAGAAAAGCCTGTGCTCGTCCGGTAGTTGCAAATCCTGTTTTTTGGTTGAAATCTGTAAGACGTAACTCGTTTATCCATACTTCCGCAGACTTGGCTTTTCCATCATCATCATCTCCCGGTCTGATTTTTTTAGGATTTCGAACACCAATCATAATTGTTTTTACCGCACTTAATGAAGGCGATCCGACAATGGTGTATTTTCGTCCGTCAATGTTTTCACTATATGGTAATGTGAAATCAATGCCTCTCCCGGGAGTTTGCCGAAATTTGGTATTTCGCGATACTTTCAAATCAACCATTTTTTCAAGATTAATCTCTATTTCATTTGCCGATGGCCAAATCTCTTGAGTCGAACGACTGAACCAAGGCGTGAGAGCTAACGGCACTTCATATTCGTAATAATTATCTTTGAAATCGGAACCTAAACGAACAAATAAAACCAAACAACTATCTCGAATATCGTCTTGCTCATTGACTTTTTCGGCGTGAGCAAACATGCGTAAATACTTGAATTGTCGCAAATCCAAATCCGAAATTTTGTGAATAGCACGTGCGTCTCCATCTACCAAGTTTGTAACTTTCATACTCAGTGCTTGCTCGTTCATTTGGACATTGTTGACCGTTCCGTAATTAATTTGACGTTCGATACCCGGTGGTATCACATAAGGAATAGGAGAACGATTGCTGTTTTCTTCAATGTTCACAACGGTTAGGTCAAATTCCGTTTGATCGTTCGGCGGTGCTGTGATATAGATATTATCTTCGAAAAGTTGATGATTGTATTTTCGCCATTCACTTCTGACCAATTCCAAAGTTCCGAAACGAAGTACAACATCTTCGTACCAATCTTTCAAAAACATTCGCATAAATCGAATCGACTGAAAATTTTGGATTTGTCCGACAGTTCTGTCCGGACTGCGAATGGGGATTTTGAATTGATACCATGTAACATCGACATCGGTTCTATTTGCAAGTCTTACACGGGCTGTCGTGCTGTCGGTAATATAGTTTTGACCCACTCGCATTTGATCAGGTCGCAACGTTACTTCGTACTGAAAATAATTTTCAGCTTCGTTCAGCGTATTGTCATTGTTGATGTCTTCGGTGTTGGGTCGGGTGGTTTGTTGTTGACTGAAATCCTCTGTGTTTTGTATGGACGAGGGCGAGTTTCCATCCGGATTGGTAAAATTTTTGTAACGTTCCAAAATTTTATCAGAGCCGGTTTGACCGCTCCATCGACTGCCCAAAAAATGTTGGAAATCATCGGACGACGGGTCTTCCGCAGCTTTAAGAAATTCGTCATAACTGAGAAGTCCCTCTTCATAAAGATTTCGAAGTGGTTGTAAAAAACTTTCAAAAAAGAAAAGATACTCATCACTCAAATCTTGCCCCGGTTTTAGTTTGGAACTGAGTCCATCTAAACCAATATCTTGAAACTGTCGAGAATTCGGATCATTGTCGAATGCGTTTACTAACGATTGAAGGTTCGGCACACGTCCCCAAACTGTGGTATCCACGTTTTCAGTGAATGCAGTAGTCGGCATTCCGTTTTCGAAAGCCTTGCGTCCGTCACGTAAAACATCTTCCGAAACATCACCCAAATTGAAATATAATTTTCCACCGTTACTGTTCATATTTCTCGTGTAATCGGGATTGATAAACGGATCCATCAACCAAAATTCGATATATTCCACATTGGTGGATTCAAAATCGGTATTGTCGATTCGCCGCATGATTCCGCCCCAACGGGTCTGTGGGTCTTTCAAGTTTCCATTTGCGTTAATTCCGCTTGAAATACGTCGTCCACCCGTTGAAACGCTATTGCTCCCATCCCATCTAAATTCATTCACATCGTAATTGTAAGGTCCTCTTTCGCTTGGGAAAAAAGATAAATCCAATGTCGACAATCGCGGATTTTGTGAGGCTTCTAAATCTCTGTATGGAAAAATTTCGCGAACCAAAACTTCTCTGGCATAAGGTGCCGACAGGTCTTCTCGATCAATACCTTCAGGTCGATTCCGTTCATCGTAAAAAATACGGTCGATGATATACCAGGATAATTTTCCGACATTAAATCGATGAGCCCGACTGACATCAAGTTTGTCGAAATTGTTTGTCGGCAACGTACTTTCAAAAAATAAATTCGGTTGTCCTTGTGGTGTACTCGCCAAATGCCACGACAAGTGGTCTTTCAAGTTGAATGACGATTTACTGCCTTCGAAATCGTCGATGTAAATGGTTCCGGTTCTGCCAATGGCACGAGAATGTCCGGGAATAAAATGAGCAAATTCGCCGTAAAGATTCAATCTTGAAGTGGCTGCACTGGTTTGCCATGGCATGATTCTATCCACCATTCTGGTCAAAAAGCGAGATTCATTTTCGTAAGTTGCATCAAATCCCCAAATGGTGTTGTTAATGGGATCTTCACCGAAATTCACTTTTTGTGTAATCGGACTTTGATGCAAATTCATCAACGTTGCACCGAACGTCAGATTTTTATTGTACAAATGATCGACACGAAATCCCATCATACGCTTGGTCATAATGTTGAACATCGAATTATTTTCACTGGATATATTGATTGGAACTCCCGAATTCAAAATACCTTCATTGATGATTCGAACACGTCCGAGCATATAGTCAACCGTATAGTCAACACCCTCTGTAAGTGGCGTATTTCCTGCCATTACACGAACCGATCCGGGTGGGATATTCATTGATCCGATTGAAATTTCGCTGCTGGACGAGGACTTGAAACCTCCTTCGAAATAATACTTATTTCGAGTTGGAAACTGTTGGGCTTCCACACGAGTGTTTTCGTAAAGTTCTTTGAAAAGATAACGTTCCGCCGCCGCCGCATCACCTCCGAAAATGGTAATTAAATCTTCTCCGAACGGCTCAATATACGGCATATAAATTCGACCTGTCGACGCTTGAATTAATCCTCCTGTAAAGGCTGCACCATCAATAAAATCAAATACTCCATCAGGCTCCATGTTTTGCTGAAAATCCATACGATCCAATCCAAATAATTCAATCAACGGAATACCTGTTTTCGGACCATCTTTGAAAAATCCGGTCATAATGCCTTGATCATCGCCCGCATAAACGATATTCAAACGAAAATCCTCTTGACTAACTTGAAAAGCATTCAAATTGTAAATGTTTTTCATCATCAATTTCCACAAACTGCTTCGTGTGTTCAACGTTGAACTTTTCAATAATTTTACAACTAAAGAATTCGGATCCGTGATGCCCTCGTCCGAAAATTCCCCAACTTGATAAATCCTGTCATCACCAATTTTTTGATATTGGTACGCAATCGCCAAAACCTGATCCGATGCCAAACGTGTATTCAACGAAATAAATCCTAAGCGTTGATTGAACGTATATTCGTTTTCATTCAAACGACGTGCATTTTCAATTTTTTCATAGTCTCTGCCAAGCACAAATTGTTCTGCCAACTGTGTATTACTGCCAAAATAACTTGCCACATTATTGATATTTCGAATTTGAGAAACATCAATGTGTTCAAGCAATTTGTTAGACCTGTCATCGGGAAACGCCTCTACTCCGGGTAAAAGCAAATTTAAATTGTTTAGATTTTTAGGATCTGCTTCGCCCAAATCTGCGAAAGCAACGATATTTCGGTTGTTCGTAACCGGTGCACCAATGTTGGTTACCCAAACTTCAACTTTCAAAATGTTGATATTCGAATTGATGATGGGAAGTGTGGACATTGCACTGTTGTAGTTATCTCGGAAATAATGACCTATGAAAAAATGTCGGTCGTCTTCATATTCGTCGGCTTTGAATTGAAATTGATTGGTTTGTGCACCACCTTGAACAGTAACCGTTTTGGACTCGCTCCGCTGTTCGGAAAGAACAGTCGTTACGAATGTATTTCCGAATTGAAGTTTTGCCGAGACTCCGAATAAACTTTGAGCTCCATGAATCAACGTGGTTGGTAGCGAAAAACTAACATCACCCAGTTGGATATTTTTGATAATATCATCTTCTTTTCCTTCGTATCCGAGTTTGAGTTTGTTGTCGAATGCAAACATGGCTTCGGTGTTGTGATTTAATCTAAAATCGAATTTATTCCCAATTTTTGCATCTAAATTTAACTGTATTTTGGCATCGAAATCCAGCTCTGTTTTTCGTTGGTTTCGAATGTCTATCGCAGGGTCGTCGCGTCGGGTTCGAACAAAACCTAAAATCAATTCAACCGAACCGTCGACTTTAATATCAAGCAAATCTCCGCCCAGCAACTGATCGAAAATATCGCCTTGATTAAATTTGAATGCGGGAATCAAATCGTTGATCGAACTTTTGTTCATTCCGGATTTTGCAGCATTCTTGGCTTTCCAATAATCCTGCGTAGATCGTTGTAAATCATATTGCGAAAATTCCTCAAAAGACATGGGCTGCCCTCCCAAACGATAATTGCCGATTCTACGTTCCAAAATGTATTGATTGGTTTTGGGATCATATTCAACGTTGGTTGTTGTTCCTTGTGGCTCCGGACCTTGCATGCCTTTTGCAGTAGGCGTTTCACCTCCGGGCTGTTCCGCAGGAATAGGAAATCGAAGTGGAGGTAAAGTATCCGGATTATCCGGAGTATCAGCTAAGGCTAAAAAATTATGATCAGCAATTTTATCAACAGTGGAAAATTCATTGAAATCGGAAAACACCGAAAGCGTTCCCACTGAAAAAGCAAGATGTCCGATTAAAAGATATTTCAAAAAATTGAACAAGTCAAATAATTTTTGTGGGTTTATAGCATCCGAAGGGCCTCTTTAATCAAGAGTTCTGAAGAAAGTTCCGAATTTATTTTCAAAATACTTTGCAGGGTTTTTTCGACATTTGCACGATTGAAACCTAACATAACCAATGCCGACAAAGCCTCGTCTTTCGCTGTATTTGCTGAAATTTTTTCGTTCGACAAAACAGCAGTCTCCCAATCCTCTTTCGCCATTTTGTCTCTCAAATCGACAATCACACGTTGTGCGGTTTTTGCCCCAATCCCTTTTACCGATTGAAGTTTATTCACATTTCCGGAAAGAATAGCATCGGTCAATTCTTCCGGCGACATGGACGATTGCATCACTCGTGCGGTGTTTGCACCAACACCTGAAACGCTGATGAGATGCAAAAATAACTTGCGTTCGTTTTCATGGCTGAATCCGTGCAACAAATGTGCATCCTCTCGCACAAGGTGATGTGTGAAAATTTTTGCCTGTGGCAAATCTTTAATTGCTGCGTAAGTGTGCAGAGAAATATGGATAAGATAACCCACACCACCGCAATCAATAACCACGTACGTTGGCGTCAACTCACTGACTTTTCCTTCAATATATGCAAACATAATTCAAGACTCGTTTAGATGTGAAAACTATATCATGCAAAGATACAAAAAAAACTTGGAATATGCAAATTTTTTTGTACCTTTGCACTCTGAAATCGTAGGTTCGAGACATATCTCGCCTCTACCAAAAATAAAAAATATGGCACTAAAATGTGGAATCGTCGGCTTGCCGAACGTAGGAAAATCAACACTTTTCAACTGTTTGTCGAATGCAAAAGCACAGGCAGCAAATTTTCCGTTTTGTACAATCGACCCCAATGTGGGCGTAATCACCGTCCCCGATGAACGTTTGAACGAATTGGCAAAAATTGATAACCCGAAACAAATTATTCCGGCAACGATTGAAATTGTTGACATTGCAGGACTTGTAAAAGGTGCAAGTAAAGGTGAAGGACTTGGAAATAAATTTTTGGGAAATATCCGTGAAACTGATGCTATTATTCATGTGTTGAGATGTTTCGAAGATGAGAATATTACCCATGTCGATGGGAGTGTGAATCCCGTGCGTGATAAGGAAATTATCGATACCGAATTGCAATTGAAAGATCTGGAAACTATAGAAAATCGTATCGAAAAAGTTAAAAAACAAGCTCAAGTCGGAAGTGATAAAAACGCCAAACGCTTGTATGATATTTTTGTGCAATATCAAGAGGTATTATTGCAAGGAAAGTCAGCAAGAACAGTGGTTTTGGATAATAAAGACGACATTAAACTCGTGCAAGATTTATTTTTGCTCACCAACAAACCGATTCTTTATGTTTGCAATGTTGATGAAAATTCGGCAAAATCCGGAAACGTTCATGTAGAATCTGTGCGTGAAGCCATCAAAGACGAAAACGCTCAACTCCTTGTGATTGCTGCAAAAACGGAGGCAGAAATTGCAGAATTGGAAACTTACGACGAACGTCAAATGTTCTTGGAAGCCGTTGGGCTCGAAGAATCCGGTGTTTCACGATTGATAAAAACGGCTTACAAATTGCTGAATTTAGAAACCTATTTCACGTCCGGACCTCAGGAAACTCGTGCGTGGACATTTGTTCGAGGCACAAAAGCACCGCAATGTGCAGGCATTATTCACACCGATTTTGAACGCGGATTTATTCGTGCGGAAGTTATCAAATATGCTGATTATATTGCTCTCGGAAGTGAATCCGCTTGTCGAGATGCCGGAAAAATCGGTATCGAAGGAAAAGAATATATCGTGCAAGATGGTGATGTTTTGCACTTTCGATTTAACGTTTAGCGTTTAACGGACAACCTGTTTTTCTGCAGGATTGTTGAATTCATTCGACAAAATTTCCGTCAATCTTTCGGGTGTAATGTTGCGTTGAATCCGTCCGGCTTTGACGAACGAAATTGCACCGGTTTGCTCTGAAACAACAACCGCCAAAGCATCGGTTTGTTCGGTAATTCCGATTGCAGAACGATGTCGTAAACCTAAACTTGTCGGAATCCTTGGATTGGCTGAAACCGGTAGTATACAACGTGCTGCGATGATTTTGTTGTGCGAAATAATCACCGCTCCATCGTGTAACGGACTGTTTTCGAAAAAGATATTTTCCAGCAATGATGTGGAAATAATGGCATGAATGGCTTGTCCGGTGCTGACCGGATATTCCAATCGGTTGTCTTTGGTGATGACAATCAAAGCACCTGTTAACTCCTTAGACATTTGCGAACAAGCCTCTACAATTGCGGGAATGTTGAGTTTTGATTTTGCAGAATCTTTCAGAAAAAAACGGAAAAATGAAAAATCTTTTTGACTTCTTTCCAAAAAAGTTCGAGTATTGAAAAGTTGTAAAAAACGTCGAATTTCAGGTTGAAAAATAATGAAAACGGCGATGAGTCCGACATTCACAATTCCGCCTAAAATAAAGGAGGTCAGAGTGAAATTGAGATAATCCAACACGCGCCAAAGCATAACAATTGTCAATAAGCCGATGAAAATTTTGTCGGCTCCGGTTCCTCTGATAAATCGGTACGTTTCATAGATTAAAACGATAACCAAAAGAATGTCTAAATAGTCTATCCAGCCTAAACCTGCGTACCAATCTGCAATTTGTTCTTTCATTTTTTTCTGATTTTTTCAATAATTTTTACTGCTTGAACAGCCTCCTTAACATCGTGAACTCTCAGTATATTCGCACCTTTCAGAAGTGCGATACTGTTTGCGACAGTTGTTCCGGTCAACGTGTTTTCGAGGTCTACATTCAAAAGATTTCGAATCATGGATTTTCTTGAAACTCCTGTCATAACAGGTTTTTCAAGGATTTGAAATCGTTCTAATTTACTTAATATCTCGTAATTATGTTCAAGATTTTTTCCGAATCCGAATCCGGGATCTACAATAATATCAACCACTCCGGCTTGATGTGCCCCTGCGATTTGTTTAGAAAAAAACATCATTAACTCATTCATCACATCATCGTAAGTCGGCTCTACTTGCATAGTTTTCGGCATTCCTTTTGTGTGCATCATCACATAAGGAACTTGTAATTCGCCAATGGTTTGGAACATAGTTTCGTCGGCTTGTCCTCCCGAAATATCGTTGATGATTGAAACCCCCTCATTTACTGCTATTCGGGCGATTTCCGAACGAAAAGTATCAACGGAAAATATCGCATTCGGAAATGTTTTTACAAGTGTCGGAACTATATTTTGCAATCGTTTTTTCTCATCTTCGAACGAAATTTCGTCGGCAAATGGTTTGGTTGAAACAGCACCAATATCAATGATTGTAGCACCTTCGCTCAACATATTTTCACAATGAATCAACGCATCTTTTTCGTTCAAAAATTTTCCTCCATCCGAAAACGAATCCGGCGTAACGTTCAAAATGCCCATTACGACAGGGTTTTCGAGAGACAGTAAAATTCCTCGACAGTTTATAGTTTTTGAATTTAACACAAAATAAAATTATTTAAGTTCGAAAGATGTTTGTCCGATTTCTTGATTGTCCATAAACACAACAACCTTGTACATTCCAACCATAGCAGGCGATTTAGTGTCTCGTTTAGTCCAAGACGTGCGAATGTTTTGTGCCGTATTGTTGTAAACAATGTTTTCTCTTATCGTGAATTGTAAACGATTTCCGTCTATTTCAAACGAGTACTCATCGCCTTCGCCGGCTAAAATAATGACGCCATCGGGACGTGCAATGCGAATGTAAATTGAGCGAGGACCCGCAGGAACAATTTTATTTTCGCTCAACGTAAAATCAATTCTAATCTTGTCGGCACGAATCGCTTTGTCGGTTTCGGTTTCGGACGTTCCTCTAACACGCAGTGCAAAAGCCCTAAGGTTGTAGGCTTTCAACGATGACGCTTGTGTTACTTTTTCGTCTAATTGAACATTGGCTCTGGTCAATGCAACATTTCTTTCACGCTCGATCGACGTTTCTTTTCGACTTTCTTCGAGTTCCAAAGCCAACTCTTCATTTACAACAATCAACGAATCAATTCGACGAACATAATCTTGTGTGATACCTCGCAGCAATTCCAACTGTCGCCTGATTCTCCTGTAATCGGCTTGGCTGTTGATTAAATTCTGAATTTCCTGAGAATTTGCCAAAATGATACTGTCTCTTTCAGTAAGTTCGACTTGAAATTGAATATTTTCCAATCTAATTGTTTCGTATTCGCTCATCAATTGCGTTAATTCATCTTTCATGCCGATGTTTTGGGTGTAAGTTTCCGATTTTTGACGTATCGACCAAACCATGATGATTAGCGAAGTAATGAA
This sequence comes from Bacteroidales bacterium, assembly GCA_009777915.1. Lineage (GTDB taxonomy): Bacteria > Bacteroidota > Bacteroidia > Bacteroidales > P3 > WRKV01. The sequence goes on from WRKV01000035.1 coordinate 17,586, forward strand.
AAGAACCGATAAAAGGACAATAATCCGCTTTAAGTTTTTGTTTTTTTGCTCGTTAGTGTTATTTTCCATGAAATTATATATATTCAACCTGCAAAGATACAAAAAAAAAATGACAATTCAAAATCAAACGCTGCAACTAAAAAAAAATATACCGTTATTCAGATTTTTTTTGTATCTTTGCAAAACAAAAACCAAAACCATGAAATAAACGAAAATATAATATAGCGTTGCAATTCTTGTCTTTGGAAACTCGACACTTTCAGATATACAAGAGAATAGTGAAACGCTTGCAGAAATGCGGGCTTACTTATTCTTGTATATGGGTAGTCGAGTACCTCAAAGGCGGATTTGTTAAGTCCGCTTTTTTTATTGCCCTAAATCATAAAACATAAATCATAAAACATAAATCATAAAACATAAATAACATGAAAAAAATCACCCTAATCTTAGTTTTTGCAACTTTTGCAACCAAAAGTTTTGCTCATTGTCCAATTCCGCAGTGGTGTCCATCAGCCCCCTTGCACCAAACTCTTTGCCCTGGCGAGCAGATAGATCCTATCGAATTTCCATCGGTAATTGGGAAAACCCTTATTATCAACTGGTGGACGGATGGCACACGTTTCGCATCTATCAACACGCCTGATGGCATCATAGTTTCAGGTCCGCCCGAGAATCGGGAGCATTCGGCACCTGTTATTATCAGGGGTACGCCAACAGCTACCGGCACTCACCACTATACCGTAAGCAATACTTGTGGCGTAGAGTTGCTACACGGGAGCATAACCCTCAATGCACCGATACCGAGCATTCCAGGAACCATCACGTTTAGTAACAATCCTGTTTGCACGGGAGCTGAGTTCACAGCGAGCATTGCTGCTGTAAGCGGTGCAGCGACCTACAATTGGACTATTCCGGGAAGTATGACCCACGACGGTAGCGATGGCACCACCATCGACATTACCGATGCCGGCACCACAACAGACAGTTTGGCTATTTCGGTAACTGCGACTAACGCTTGCGGAACAAGTTCTCCAAGCACAGCGAATATCACCATAGATGCGACACCCGCCACACCTGGCACCATTACGTTCAGTCCCACCTCAGTTGGTACGGGTGGAGCATTCACAGCCTCTGTTGGTGCTGTTGCAGGTGCCACGTCTTACACGTGGACAGTGCCTGCGGGCATGACCTCCAACAATAGCACCAACAACACCCTCAACGTTACCAACGCCGGCACCACAACAGGTGCTCGCACGTTTTCTGTAACGGCGAACAACACGACTTGCGGAGCAAGTGCCGCAACATCAGGGGACATTACGGTAACCATTCCGATACCAACCTGCATCGGTACTCCGGGCAATTTGACGCTTTGTACTGGTGCTATTAATGTTGCCTCTCCCGGCACGGTGAGTTGGCAAGGTTCGACCAATATTGAGACCTATGCTCGCACGATTTCCGGCAACGGGATTACGCAAGTTTGGTCGGGGTTTGTTACTACGAGCAATTGTAACAATAGAGCGATATTTACGTCTAATAGTACAGTAACCGATTGTCGGAATTCCATCAATGGTTTTAGTGGGGATTACTTTAATTTCTGTTTTGTTCTACGTCATGCTGCTGCACTTTGTCCTTCGCCTTGGCGGGTTCCAACTTGTCAGGACTTTATTCATTTGGATGTTGCTTTGGGCGGTACGGGGTATAATCGTCAGGCAGGCGGTACGGGTAATGCTGATCCTGCTTCGGTTCCGAGTAGTGATAAGACAATAGAAGCTCAGATAGAGTGGTATATCGGTGCCACCGGTTCCGGTAATCCTGCGTCAAATAACATCGAAAGTACCTGGGGTGGCTCCCGCTTTACTGCTTACACGGACGATCTGACGCATGTGAGTTCGCGCCATTGGTCGTCCAGCCAGTCTAGCGGCACGAATGCGTTTTCCTTGGGCCTGAGTACGTTCTCCCTGAACCCTCAGAACACCAACGGTAAGACCAACGGGTTCGCCCTGCGTTGTGTGCGGGATGTTCCTTAGTGAATAGTGATTAGTGAATAGTCGTTCCAATGTACGATTTACAAATGTACAATTTACGCTTCGCCCAATAGTAAATCGTAAATCCGTAAATTGTAAATTAAATTCCCCTCCTTTGGAGGGGTGGCACGAAGTGCCGGGGTGGTCATCAACCCCTCGCCAGCGATGGTCATAAACCACCTCCCGGCTTCGCCGTACTCCTCCAAAGGAGGAGAATTTTTTGCCCTATGCCATTGATTACGCCCTTTCAGGGCAAGAGGCGAAGCGTAAAAAACCATGAGGAGCGTAGCGACGAATACGTTATCGCAGGAAATGTCAGAGCGTAGCGGCGACGTATTTCCTGCAAAGAGTTTTTTTGAATACTTTTTTTGCTCTCAA
>WRKV01000036.1 GCA_009777915.1 Bacteroidales bacterium
CCTCGCCGCCGCTTATTATGATATTTGCGGCTACATTGGTTTGGATAGCCCTGCGGTTGTTGCCGGCGCCGGTATTGCTAAGCAGACCGTCAGTCATTTCAAACGTTCCGGTTCCGGTAAGGCGAATAAGACCGTCGTTGTTTACATCTCCCGTAAGTTCTGCTTCCCACACTACTGTTATCTCTTCGGGGATATTCAGCGTAAGAGCGCTTGTTGCGCCGGTTACGGTTCCGGTAGCGGTTACAGTCAATTCGTCTGCATCCCATACAGCCGTTAAGCCGTGGGCTTCGATAAGAGCCGCTAAATGCAAGCCGGCGTGGTATTCAAACTCTACCGTAATATTGACGTCTGTATCCAGATTATCAAATTCGACGGTATTGTTTGTGTGAGCGAGTGTAACGCCGTTGAGCGTCCATTCTTTTATGGTGTACCATGCCGCTGCGGGGGTTGCGGTGAATATAATGTCGTTGCCTGCGTCTATGCTTGCGCCGCTGTTTATAGCGTTGCCTTCAATCTCTGCTGTAAGCGTTCCGCCGGTTGCGTTTACAACGGCAAACGTTACATCAAATACTTTTACGAAAGTAGCGCTTATTTCAACGTTTTCTGCGGGCATTACGAAATTCAAGGGGTTATAGTTTAGAGTGTAGAGGTCTTCTCCTTCCTCGTCTTTCTCTAATGCAACTTCGGGGTCTATTGTCCACACGTCGAAGCGGTAGCCGTTGTCGGGCTGCGCTGCGAGGGTAACAATGTCGTCTGCTGTTGCCGATAGGATGGGCAGTCCGGCTGCGTTGCTTACGGTTACGGCGCCGTTTACGTGCGATATAACGCTGATAAGCGATTCGTCGCCCAAATCATCAAAAGTGGCTGTTGCAGTAACATCCTCGTTGGGCATTACAAAAATAAGCCGGTTAAATTGTGGAGTGTATCCTTCTACAAGTTCAACCGTAGCCGGAATAAACGTCCATTCAACAAATTTTTGCGTTCCTTTCAGGAGTTCCGTTGTAATAGTAACCTGTTCGCCTGCGGCAAAATATGTTCCGAAGTCGCCCGGATTTACAAGGTTGCCCTCTACAACATTCACATTGAATAGTTCTATAAAGTTCGCCACAACGCTAATGTCGCCCGTTACAGTGAAAGTATATTCGCTGTCGGATTCTGTTTCAGCGTCGGCTGTCCATTTATCAAATCTCCAGCCTTCGTTGGCTGTTGCGGTAACCACTACTATCGTTCCGTGTTCAATTGCTGTGAGGTCTGCGTTTTCAAGGTCTTCAACACTACCCTCTCCTATTTTAACGGTGATATTAACGTCTGCGGGAAGCGGATTTGCAGATATGGTTATTTCATATTTGTTTATAGCAAATGCAACAGTAACGTCTATTGCTTCGCCTTCCAATTCCACGCTGTGCGAAGTTCCTGTAAAGGGTTCTTCATCGCCTTCGTCGCCTTCTATCATTATCGGGTCGCCGTCGAGCGTCCAGCCTGCTACGTGGTAGCCTGGTTCGGGGGTTGCCGTAAATATTACGGTTTTGCCGTCTAATACATCTGCGCCGGTAAGAATTTCTTGACCGTCCACAGTTGCAGTAAGGTCTCCTTCGCCGTCGGCTACAAATGTTACGGTAAGGTAATCATCAGAGACAGTTACGCCTTCAACGGGGATAAAGCCTGCGTTGGTTCCGTTTTCATAGAAGATACCGATAATATCAGCATCGTTCTCATCAACGCCCCATGTAGCATTATCTGCGGGTAGCGATGTTAACGCATTTGTGCTGCCTGTTCCGTAAGGAGGAGCAATAGCGGTGTTATATGCTATCACTACTGCCTCGTCTTCAACGTCGGTGAAGCCGCCGCTGATAACGTTGCTTATAGCCGCGCCGTGTGCAAACACAAGGGCGTCGCCGCTTACGGCTACGATGGTGTTGGCATTTGGAGCATGGATGGCAAGACCGTTTTCACTTCTTACCATACCGCCACTTATCGTGATGTCGGCTGTGCCGTTTGAACCGCCGGTGGACGTACCAATGGCTCTGCCGGCGCCTGTAGCCTGCACAACGCCACCCTCTATGTTGATGGTGGTTCTGCCTGTAACGCCCTCGTTGTAGTAGATGACTACAGAGCCGGACGATGCAGTTACCGTTCCTCCGGTTAGGGTGAGGCTTGGGGTGTTACCCTCAAGAGAGATGGCTCTCGTGGTGCCGATAATTTTTGCGTTGCCGCTTATCCTTACTCCGTTGCTGTTGGTATTTCCTAAAACACGTAGGGCATAAGCACCGTCTTCCGTTCCCTGCACGGTGGCGTTTCCGCTAACGGTAATGTTGTCGCTGGCATCTGTGCGGATCACCGAACTTTGCCAAGCCGATCCTGCGCTGCTAACTACGGCACTGCCTGTAACCGTTACTTCTACGTTGGCACTGCTGCTATAGATGGCACTGCCCCTTTCGGCTCTGACTTCGCCACCGCTAACAACGAGTTGGATAGCCCCGTTTGCGATAATGGCTCTGTGGTCGTGGTTGCTTCCGTCCGTACCGGTATTTTTGATTAAACCGCCCTCGACAACTTCAAACATGCCGTTGCCGTTAAGTGTGATTATAGTGTTCCTCTCCAAGTTTCCGCTGAGGGTTGCCCCCCACTTCACGGTAACGTCTTCGGGTATGTCGAGGGTAATGCCTACCGTTGCACCGGTTATCGAGCCGGTAACGGTAACGGTTTTTTCATCCTCATGTTCATCGGCAAAGCCTACTACGGCTTGTATTTCGGCTTGTGCCTGTGCCGGGGTTTTGCCGGTGATGTTCACCAAGCGCTGGGTTGGGTCAGTAACTTCTACCAAAAGTGATACGCCCGGCATGGGGATAAATCCGATGTTGGTGCCGTTGGCGTAGGCGATACCGACCAGCTCGTTTTCCTCCTCCCATTCTGCACATCCGTCAGGCAGAGAGATTAGGTCTGTTTTGCTGTTGGCGAAGTAAGCACGATTACCCTGAGCATTGTCCCATGCTATGATTACGGCATCGCCCGTAGGGTTGACCTCGGATCTGTTGATGATATTGTTTGCACCCAAGATTGCGCTGCCGTAGCCATAGACTAAGGCATTGTTGCTGATGGTGAACGTAGCCGCCGACGGTGCGTGAATTACCGTGTTGGTATTGGTGGTAAATACTCTGCCGCCTGAAATTTGGATATTCGCCGAGCCATCTGCGTTAATTGCCCTGCCTGAGCCTGTGGAATGGACTGTGCCGCTTGTCATTCTGACAGTCCCTGTGTTCGCCTGATGAATCGCATGACCCGAATTAGCCTGCACCGTGCCGCCGTCGATTTGGATAGTCGCCGAGCCTGTTGTGTTAATTGCCCTGCCTGAGCCTGAGGAGCGGACTGTTCCGCCTGTTACATTGACCGTGGTGTTTGCGTTCACGTTAACCGCATTGCCTGCATCAGCCCGCACTGTGCCGCCACTGATGTTGATGTTAACAGTAGCGTTGGTTTCGGGTCTTGTGATGGCATGGGCATTGCTGTTGCCTGACGTGCTTTGCACCGTACCGCCTTGAATATTCACCGTGGTGGTGCCGCTACTACTGCCGCCACTTTCAATATGAATGGTTCCCCCGTTCGTTGAATTGGGAGATGTGATTAGCGTTGGGATATTGTCGTCTGCCTGCGAAATGGTAATGGTAACGGAGGGGTAATTATAAGTACGAATTGCACTTGATCCTGAGAAGTCGGAGCCTCTCACCGTACCGCCCGAAATGGTTACACTTCCTGCATAAGCGTGAATCCCTGCACGTGCCCCGGCAGTACTGGTACCGCCTCCCTCTACCGTACCGCTCGAAACGTTAATGCGTGCGCTTCCTTGGCTCCAAGCGTTCTCTATGGCATAGGTATTGGTGCTTGTAGCCCTTACCGTACCTCCCGTAACGCGGATTTCGCCGTTACCGCTATTACGAATGGCACTACCGCCATCACCACCGCCTGTGACCAGCACTTGCCCGCCTGTGGAAACGATTACCACACCTGTGCTGTTGTTGTTGATGGATCTGCCTCGCGAAGCCTCAATTCGTCCGCCGCTTGCCACTTCAAAGATGCCTGTGCCGGTTAAGTTGACAAAAGCATCGGTGTTGGCACCCATTGCTCCCGTGAGGGTAGCCTGCCATAATACGGTGATGTCTTCGGGTATGTTGAGGGTAAGCGTGCTGTTGTTTGCGCCTGTTCTTGAACCGGTAACGGTTACAGTGTCGTGAGTAGCGTTGGCTACTGCTGTGAAGTTGCTGCTATAGTTTGTGATATCAGCCGCCACTCGCAAGGCTGCGATGTATTCAAATTCTACCGTAACGTTGGCATCTGCTTGCAGGTTTTCCAAGGTGTAGGTATAGTCTGTATGGTCTGCTATCGGGGTGCCGTTGAGGCTCCATTGACTTACAAGATACCATGCTTGGCTTGGGGTTGCTGTGAATACAATGTCGCTGCCGGCATCCACTGCGCCGCTGCTGATGTCGTTGTCGCCTACTGCCGCTGTGAGGCTACCGTTGCCGCCTACTACGTTAAAGGTTACATTGTAGGTTTTTACGAAGGTGGCGGTTATTTCTACGTTGGCATTGGGCATCACGAAATTTAAGGGATTAGAGTTTAGAGTGTAGAGTGTAGATTCTCCGTCTGCCTCAAATTCTACTTCGGGGTCGATGGTCCAACTATCGAAGCGGTAGCCATCGTCTGCTACTGCTACGAGGGTTATTACGTCGTCTTCCTTAGCCCATGTGATGGGCAGTCCGGCATTGTTGCGGATGGTTACTGCACCGTTTACGGACGATGTAACGCTGATGGTAAAATCGTCTGCGCCTAAGTCATCAAAGTTGGCTGTTGCCGTAACATTTTCGTTGGGCATGATGAAACTCAGTTCTATCCACTGCTCGTCATATCCATCGACAAAGAAGTTATTGTCCGTATCAACGTTGAACGTCCAATCCACAAACTTTTTGCCTACCTCAGGCGTGTTGGCAGTGATGCTTATCGTTTCACCCCAATAGAAATTGCCTGTGGTTTCGCCGTCGGCTGTGAGTGTACCACCTACTACGGTTACGAGTTGGGGTAATACTACGGTTATGCTTTCCAATTCGAAAAAGCCTGCATTCCCACCATTCGCGTAAGCGATACCGTACAGAGGATTGTCCTCATCGGTATCGTCAATCGCCCATACTGCACGTTCTGCGGGGAGCGTGGTGAGGGCTGTACGTGTGCCTACGCCGTAGATTGAGCCTTGTGCGGAGTTCCACGCTATAACTATGGCGTCGTCCTCCACATCATCAAAGCCACCGCTAATCACATCGCTTATAGCTGCTCCGTGTGCAAACACAAGGGCATCGCCGCTTACGGCTACGGTGGTGTTGGCATGCGGTGCGTGAACTGCAAAGCCTTCGCCTGCCCATACTTCGCCACCGGCGATGGTTATAGTGGCTCTCCTTAGTGTGCCGCTTGTTGCCGTACCTATGGCACTGGCTGTGCCTGTTGAGCGAACGGTGCCTCCTGAGATATTGATGGTTGCACGAGCACCCTCAGCATCGTTGCCTCCGTGATAGACGATTGCCGCAAGGTTAGTGCCTCCGGCTCCGCTATGGGTTATGGTGCCTCCCGTCATGTTGAGGGTGGTTGCACCGGTGCCCTCGAAAGAGAACCCTCTGTAACTGCTGCTGATGGCAACGTTGTCGCTAACGGTTACGGTGTTTGTTCCGGAGGAAGGACTGAGCATAACTGCGATATTGTTGTTGATTCCGCTCACCTTCGCATTGCCGCTGATGGTTATGGCACAAGCACTGCCTGTTACGCTGATCGCGGGACCGTTCCATTCCAATCCTGCACTGCTAACCACCGCATTGTCCGTAACGGTTACTGATGTGTTGCTGCCTGCACTGATATGGATAGCTCTGGCGTTGTTACCGCCTGTTGCGCTAACTGTGGCATCGCCACTTACTGTAACATTAACGCCGTTGCCGTTTGTCCAGATAGCCGAGCCGCCGCCTGTTACGCTTATTTCGCCACCGCTAATCGTAAGTGCTCTATTTGCCTCCTCGGCAGAGATAGCCCTGCCGGTTGTTGCGGTGATTGTACCGCCTGTTATTTCCGTGTTGCCACGTGTGCGAATGGCATTTGCACCGGCTACTGTAGTTTGCACCGTACCGTCGTTGATAACGAGGTTGGGGCTTACGGTAGGATTTGTGGCAGTCATAAACAGAGCGGGATAATACTGGTTGTTTACGCCACCGGTTACCGTACCGTCGTTGATGGTTACTTTCGCCCCTGCGTTATCAGCACGAATGGCTACGCCCGAATTGGACGTTACCTCGCCGCCGTTCATCACGATATGCATTGCACCTGAAGTGTTGATCGCTCTACCACCGCCTGTGCCGGTTCGGTTGTTGTGTATCACTGCGCCGTCTGCTATTTCAAACGTACCTTCGCCCGAAAGACTGATTAAATTGCTTTCGCCTGTGCCGGGAGAGGTTCCCGTAAGGGTTGCCTCCCACTTCACGGTAACGCCTGCGGGGATCTCTAAGGTTAGACTTTCCGTAGCGTCTGTTTTTGAGCCGGTTACGGTGATGATGGTTTCGTCTCCGTTAGGCGTTGCAACGAATGGGTCGCCTGTTCCACTGCTATACGTTGTGATAGCATTGATGACATCGGTAACGCTCTGTGCCTTAGCCGATGGCAAAGACAAAACGACGAGCAGAGCAATAATGATTGCTTTGAAAGAGATGTTTGCGATGGTCGCAAGGTTAGATTGCGACAGTTTTGAAAATAGGGTTAAAGATTTGGTTTTCATGGTGTGTGTGTTTTTTATTTGATTTAATTGTTTAATCGTTTGTTGTGGGTTCTGCCTTTTTTCGATCGGTCGTCAATAGAACGACCAATGCGGGAATTACAATAGCCAGTAATACCCAAGAAAGGTCGTTGTTAATGATGGTTTCGATTAGGGTTGTTTCTTCTTTCATAGGTTGTTTGGTTTATTTGTCTGAACCAAGATTTTATTAAGATTGGTAGGATTTCCAAGATTTTGTTTCGTGGTTGTCAGTGTTTTATTTGTGACATTAATATAATCTTGTTAATCTTCTTAATCTTGCCAAAATCATGGTTCAGACATTTGACCGTGCAAAATTACTACATAAAAGTATATCCTACGTAAAAAGTTTTGTATTCTGCGTCAATTTTTGAACTCTGCGTAAAAAGTTTTGTACTGTACGTCAATTTTTGGGGGGAGGGTATAAAAAAAAATGAAATGCTTCGCATTTCATTTTTTTTTGGGGAATTTACGAATTTTTTGTCGTCATGTCGAGCGGAGCCACGCAGTGGCGAAGTCGAGACATCTCCCGGCTATTGATGTTTCCGAATTCACTAATTTTCGTGGGTTATTAACAAAACTTAGAAGTTATTAACATTTAGCAATTAAAAAAAAACAAAACTACCAAATGTTTGACCTGAACTGCCTGTATTTTCTGTCAGTTAGAAGTTCGTAAACCCTGTAAATACAGAACAAATTCGCTCACTAAAAAAAATAGCATTTAGTTAATATAAAATTAAAAAAAATGTTCTACTTTTGCTGCGAATTTTTAGAAAAAAAAAACAAAATGGAATATTACTATTTAATCATCGTTGGAATTTTATTTCTTTTGGCAATCTCTGATCTCATAGTAGGAGTAGTCAACGATGCAGTCAATTTTGTGGGCTCTGCCGTAGGTTCAAAGGCAGCCATGTTTAAGGTGGTTTTAGGCATTGCCAGTTTGGGAGTGGTGGTTGGAGCCGTGTTTTCGAGCGGTATGATGGAAGTTGCTCGAAGCGGAATATTCCATCCGGAAATGTTTTTCTTCAACGAGATTATGCTGATTTTTTTGGCGGCAATGCTTGCGGATGTCTTGTTGTTGGATTTGTTCAACACCTACGGATTCCCTACATCCACAACGGTTTCATTGATATTCGAAATGTTCGGTGCAGCAGTAGCGATTGCTATTATGAAAATTTTAAACACACCGGATTTGACTGTTTTTGCGAATCTTGGCGAGTTTCTCAACACATCAAGAGTGGCGACTATTATCACGAGTATCCTGGCATCAGTCATCGTGGGTTTCCTTGTGGGTGCGGTGATTCAGTATTTCGCACGTTTGTTGTTCACGTTTAAACTTCATAAAACCCAAAAGTATTTCGGTGCGATTTGGGGTGGAATTTGCTTTTCGCTAATCCTCTACTTCATCGTATTCAAAGGCATGAGCGGGTCGTCGTTGATTTCGGAAGAGACTTGGATTTTTCTCCGAACAAATCAAGGCTTTTTGCTGCTTGCAACATTTATTATCGTTGCGATTTTGTTCCAAATACTGTATTGGATTTTCAAACTCAATGCCCTAAGATTTGTGGTGTTGTTGGGAACATTCGCATTGGCGATGGCTTTTGCCGGCAACGATTTGGTGAATTTTATCGGTGTCCCGATGGCGGGATTAAACAGTTTTGAGTTGTATAAAGAGGCTGGATCGCCTGATCCGGGCGGATTTCTGATGATAGGCTTGCAAGGCACAGTACGCACACATCACGCGATTTTGTTTGGAGCAGGACTTGTTATGATATTGGCTTTATGGTTCTCGAAAAAAGCTCGAAATGTGATGAACACGACGGTAAATTTAAGCCGTCAGGAAAGCGGAGTAGAGCGTTTTGGATCAACGCCGCTTTCGCGTTCCATTGTTAAAATGTTTGTAGGATTGAACGAGTGGCTAACAAGAGTTATGCCTAAAAAACTCAATCGCCGCATTACGCGCCGTTTCAAGGCAAGCAAAAAAGCCGACCAAACGGCAGCATTTGATATGCTCCGTGCATCGGTCAATTTGATGGTTGCCTCAGCGTTGATAGCCTTCGCAACATCACTGAAATTGCCACTTTCAACAACGTATATCACCTTCATGGTGGCGATGGGTTCGTCATTGTCGGATGGTGCATGGGGTCGCGAATCTGCCGTGTACCGCGTAACCGGAATGTTTACTGTTATCGGCGGATGGTTTTTCACCGGACTTGCTGCATTCACGATTGCGTTCATCATCGGGTTGGTGCTGCATTGGGGCGGTCCTGTAGGCATAGTGGGGGTTCTGGTGCTTGTGGCATTATCACTCTGGCATACCAAACGCATTCACAAACGCCGTTCTGAAGCTACTGAAAAGGCTGAGAAATCGTTCCTTGTGGAAAAAGAAGATGTCGAAAATATCCATCAAATAGCATCGGAAAGCCTGGGCTCGTCGTTGCAAAAAATGGAAAATTTATACAGCAAAACGATCGTAGCACTCAACAAGGAAAGCATCAAACAATTGGACGCTGTACGCCATGATTTGAGCGATATTAGAGAACAAACCAAGTTGATGAAAAATCATCTCAACGTGACCATTCAAGCCTTTAACGAGAAGCAGCTCGAAAATATGCACTACTATGTGCAAGCAGTTAATTATTTGCGAGAAATTTCGTTTGGATTGAAGAGTTTTATTGAGGCATCGTATATGCATACCAACAATAAACACAAACCACTTATCAACGAACAACAAGCTGAACTTGCAGACCTGAATCAACGTATTCATACGTTTTTCGAAAGAATGATCCAACATGTTTCTACGGAAAAATTCGGCTCTGTTGAAGAAACGATCGGATATGAGCAAGATGCTGTACAATATATTGAAAGTATCAATAAAAAACAGGTGAAACGAGTGAAAAACGGCTCTTGTGGAACAAAAAACAGTCTGCTTTATTCGGCAATCCTCACCAATACCCGAAATATCCTGATGTTTTCTGTCTTGCTATTGAAAGCTCAGCGTGATTTTGCGGTGAGTTCTGAATAGTCAGAATATCACATAAAATAAAATTATTAACATACGTATTTTGAAAAAAAAATACAAAAAAATTTGGTTTTTTCAAAATTATGTGTTTACTTTGCAAAAAATTTCCATTCGAGTCATGGCAAAAAAAATAGAAAAAAATAAAATCAGAGAGAAAGTTAAGGAGAAACCAAAGCTTTCAAACAAGGCTGCCGGTAAGGCTATCAGCAAATCTGCAGGCAAGCCGCAACGTAAAGCAAGTGTGAAAACTGCCCCTCCAAAAGCGGCTCCTAAAAAAAAGGTAACTCCTAAAAAAAGTGCTCCGATAAGAAATATCATCGTGAGTTATGCCAAAATAGACAACGCTCTCAAATTGGAATTGATCAAAAAATATCCGGAAGGATATGCCAATTACGTTCATCGTTATCCAAAAGCTAACGGCGAATATTTTTTTGCGGTTCCTTTGGATGTAAACAAGATGCACTATCTCATCAAGGTTGAAGTAAAAGTCGATAATTTAATTACGGAAGACGAATTCGACAAACATTTTGGCGATATTTCGGAAGTGGATAGCAAAGCCATTGATGATGTCGAGGTTGATGATTCGGACGATGACGACGACGATGATGAAGCAGATGATATCACTGACGATGACGATGATGATGATGATGATGATGACGACGACGAATAAAATTGTATAACAAAAAAAATAAGAACATGAAAAAATTATTTACACCGAGTTTTATGATGATCACAGCCTTGATTGCCGTGGTTTCTTTGGCTCGTTTCATTCCAATCCCTAACTTTACGCCGATTGCTGCTATTGCATTGTTTGGCGGTGCTTATTTTACCAGAAAAAGTATAGCATTCTTGATTCCGCTCGCAGCATTGGCGATAACGAATTTTTTCCTTCCCGTGTTCGATGCATTTACGACTATTGCAGTATATTCCGGTTTTATTTTTGCCGGAGTTATCGGTTTGTGGATTGGTAAAAATGTTTCTGCATCCCGCGTCATTGCCGGTGCTTTGACATCGTCTGTAATCTTTTTTGCAGTTACAAATTTTGCATCATGGTTATGGTTAGGTAAACTTGGTTTCTATCCGATGACCGTCGGCGGTTTGGTGTTGTGTTACGAAATGGCATTGCCGTTTTTCCGCAATGAAATTTTAGGAACGCTGGTGTACAGTGGCGTTTTATTTGGTGCGTTTGAATTCGCCAAACAACGTTTTCCGGTATTGGCAAAATAGATTTTTTGGTATATTCCATTTTTTTTCGTATCTTTGTGAGTTGAAAATCACAAAAAATGAATATATCTATTGTTGTACCTCTGTTAAACGAAGCCGAATCGCTTCCCGAACTTTGTGCTTGGATTGAAAAAGTGATGAAGGAAAATCACTTTTCGTACGAAATTTGCTTGATTGACGATGGCAGTACGGACGAGTCGTGGTCGATCATCGAGCAATTATCAGCACAAAATCCAAACATTCGCGGTGCAAAATTCCGTAGAAATTACGGAAAATCTGCTGCATTGAATGTGGCTTTTGAAATGGCAAAAGGCGATGTCGTTATCACGATGGACGCGGATTTGCAAGACAGTCCCGACGAAATTCCGGAACTGTATCGCATGATTACGCAAGACGGCTACGATATTGTTTCGGGTTGGAAGAAAAAACGTTACGACCCCATCACGAAAACGTTGCCAACAAAGTTGTTCAATTGGGCTGCACGAAAAATGTCGGGCATTTATTTGAATGATTTCAATTGCGGATTGAAAGCCTATAAGTCGCAAGTAACTAAGAGTATAGAAGTTTACGGCGAAATGCATCGCTATATTCCTGTTATCGCAAAATCCGCAGGATTTGCAAAAATCGGTGAAAAAGAAGTGGAACATCGTGCACGAAAATACGGTGTAACGAAGTTCGGATTAAGTAGATTTATCAACGGTTTTCTCGATTTATTGTCTATTTCGTTTATCGGAAAATTCGGTAAACGACCGATGCATTTTTTCGGAGGAATCGGCATTTTCATTTTTATTTTAGGATTTTTCGCCGTACTTTGGATAGGCATTCAAAAATGGATTGCTTTGACCGGTGGAACAGGTGCTCCGTTGATTACAAACAATCCGTTTTTTTACTTCGCCATCATGTGTATGATTATCGGAACGCAGTTGTTTTTGGCGGGTTATGTCGCAGAATTGGTGTCGAGAAATTCGCCTACAAGAAATCATTATCTAATTGAAAAAACGTTGTAAGCCATGATAAAACAAGCCATTCAAGAATCTATTGAAGTCAAAACAAAACTTCTTAACGACGAAAAACTTCAACAAAATATCCAACGGGTTGTTGATGCAATTGTGAAAACCTATCAATCGCCTCACGGCAAAGTGTTGTTCTGTGGAAACGGCGGTAGTGCAGCCGATGCACAGCATTTGGCAGCAGAACTTTCCGGCAGATTTTATTACGACAGACCGCCACTTCATGCCGATGCATTGCATTGCGATACGTCGTATCTCACCGCTGTTGCCAACGATTACTCGTATTACGAAGTGTATGCACGTTTGATTCGTGCAAAAGGTCGTGAAAATGATGTACTCGTTGCATTGTCCACGTCCGGAAATTCGGCAAACGTCATCAATGCCTTGAAAACAGCGAAAGAGCGAGGAATGTTTACTGTTGCAATGACCGGCGAAACCGGAGGAGAAATGAAAAATCATTGTGATGTTTTATTCAATATGCCATCTAAAGACACGCCTCGAATTCAAGAAGGACACGCACTTGTGGGGCATATCATTTGCCAACTTGTGGAAAGTACATTATTTCCAAAAAAATAAATAAAAAATGAAAACACTCTTAAAATTCTTATTGATGATTGCAATCATGTTCACAATATCCTCATGTGAAGATTTGCAAAAAATTGTATCGCAAGGTGGGAATCCTCCTGTCGGAATAAGCAATGCAGACAATATCGCCGGATTGAAAAATTCGCTTACACTGGGTATTGAAGGTGCCGTAGGATTGTTGGGAAAAGAAAATGGCTTTTTCAATGATGCTCTTTTGAAAATTCTACTTCCGCCTGAAGCCAAACAGATTGTCGATAATATCAGGTTGATTCCGGGTGGACAAGATTTGGTCAATAGAGCTATTTTGTCGATTAATCGTGCAGCGGAAGATGCCGTGAAATCAGCGATTCCCATTTTCAGAAATGCGATTACCGGCATGACGATTAATGATGCCACCGGCATTCTTTTTGGTGCGAATGATGCGGCAACACAGTATCTCCGACGTACGACCTACAACGAATTATCAAGAACATTCACACCAATAGTAAAGCAGTCGTTAGATAAACGGTTGGTTGCTAATGTTTCGACCAATGATAGTTGGAAAGCTCTCACGTCGGCACATAACCAAGTTGCCGGAACTGTTGTGGGCAGAACCGCCGGAATGACAGCAATAAACACCAATTTGGAAGATTATATCACCGGAAAAGCATTGGATGCATTGTTTTCAAAAATAGCGGTCGAGGAAAATAAAATCCGTACGAATCCCGCTGCTCGTGTGAATGACCTGCTTAGAAAAGTGTTCGGGCAATTAGATAAAAAATAAAATGACATTATTTTTAGATAGAGACGGCGTAATCAACAAACGATTGGTAGATGACTATGTGAAAGTTGTCGACGAATTTGTGTTTGAAGATGGCGTGCTGGAGGCTATCGAAAAATTGTCGAAATGTTTTGAAAGGCTTATTATTGTTACGAATCAGCAGGGTGTCGGAAGAAAAATGATGAGCGAAAAAACATTGCATGAGATACACGACTATATGAAAAATGAAGTAAAAAAAGCCGGCGGAAAAATTGATGCAGTGTATTTTTGTCCGGACTTAGTACATTCAAAAAGTCTGTTTCGAAAACCGAATATTGGTATGGGATTGCTTGCTAAACGGGAGTTTCCGGAAATTCGATTCAAACAATCTGTTATGGTTGGCGATTCGATTTCCGATATGAAATTCGGTAAAAAATTAGGCATGAAAACAGTTCTTATTTCCAACGATAAGTCGCTCGTAGCAAGGCATTCCAAACTTATTGACCAAAATTTTAATACTCTATCCGAATACGCTAAAACATGTTAAACCTAAGAAAATATAGCATTTGTTATGTGTTGATGATATTTTCGTCGACATTATTTGCACAAGCACAAACCATATCGCCACCGAAATCCGACACGAATTTTATTGATGCAAGAGGATTTCGGCAAGGTCCTTGGAAAGTTATCGACCTCGAACGATTGAGTTGGACCGGACAATTCAAGGATGGCAAGCCTTACGGACAATTTCGATATTTCAACAAAGACGACAAAACGGCAACAATTTTGGATTATTTTCGAGATGGATTTGCTGCAAAAGTAACACATTTTCACCCGAACGGAAATATCCGAGCAACAGGATTTTATTTGGACAGAATCCGCGATAGTGCTTGGCAAATCTACGATACAGACGGTCGATTGGTTGAACGTTTGAATTATCTTGACGGAATGCGACACGGTTTGGCAATTCTGTATGATAAAAACGGAAGTCCAATCGACAGTATGGAATGGTATCGCGACCTCCGAAACGGGCGTTGGTGGCAGAAAACAGCCAACGGTGGCGAACAACGAACGACTTACAAATTGAATTTGTCGCATGGAATTTATGAAGCCTTTTTTGCTGACGGAAATTTGTCTATACAAGGTTATTATGAAGAGGGATTAAAAGAAGGAACATGGTATTTTTATCACGATAACAGGCTTTTAGACCGTGTGATACAGTTCAAAAATAATCTAATTTTGAAAAAACAAGTTGCAATAAATGTCAACGGAAATGATATCTTGATAGATTCGGATTCAGTTGCATTCACGCACACCAACGGACGAATCGTTGAAATAAAGATGATTGACAACACGATTTATCGTCCGAGTCAAACGTTTGAACAGTTAGTAAAATCACTCGATTTGGACGATTTTTTCTTGGCGACATCACAGTTTCTTGCACCGTTTAGATTGTTTGATTCCTTAGTGATGCAAGACGATGAAGAAGACCAAACTATTCAAACACTTCACGCAATCAATCCGGATTTTGCAGAAGGAATCGAAGAAGCCGAACGTCGAAGTAAGCAAAAAGCCTTGTTAATACTGAAAATCCCGACGCCTTACGAAATTTACGTGGATGGCGAAGTGATCGGACTACTTCAAAATATAGCAAACTCAACACCAATAATAGAAAACTAATGAAACGATTTTTGATATATGCATATTGTTTGATTTTTTCTGTAAGCCTTTATTCACAAGGACTTCCAAACACCGCATTTCCATCTTTGCGACTTATTCCTTCAGCACGTTTGGCATCGTTGAGTGATGGTTTTGCAACATCATACGAACCGAGAATTGATTTGGCAATTTCCAATGCATCGCTGAATTCTCCGACATTACACAATGTTGCGATGATAAATTATACCGATTATTTTTCGGCGTATTCCTGTGTGAATGCTGCGTATGCTCGACAATTTCCAAAAATCGGAATGTTTTTGGCATCTTTACAGTATCTGAATTTTGGTTCTGTGGAGAATTATGATGAGTTTTCAAATTATTTCGGACCATCAAACAGATTTTATGATGTTATTCTGAATGTGGGATGGGGCAGGGCTTTGGTGGATTCAGTATTCAGTATCGGAGCAAATTTTAAGTACATATTTTCTCGCGGAGATAATTTTTGGTTGAGTGGAATTGCTGTGGATGTGAGTGCAACTTACACCGGTTTTCCGCTCCTTATTTCGGATCACGCAACAATGTCTTTGGCTTTTCGAAACATTGGTACTGTGCTGAAACGAGACTTGATTAGCGATTACGATAAATTGCCGTTTCAAATTGATTTGGCTTTGTATGAACGTGCAAAACACGCACCATTTGCGTATTCGCTGATAGTTTCGAATTTGCAAAAATGGAATCTTTCCGGTGTGGATTTGAATAAAAAAACTGTTGCAGCAACGGGTGATACCATTACGCCCAACAAAGTTTCAGCGTTTTTTGATAATGCGATGCGACACCTAATTCCGGGAGTTGAAATTTTTCCGTTTCGAAATTTTGCATTTCGATTGAGTTACAACTATCAACGCAGGCAAGAATTGAAAACCGATGCACGTCCCGGAGCTGTAGGGATTTCGTGGGGGGTAGGATTAAAAATTTACAAATTTCAAATTGATTATGCACGTTCGGCATGGCATTTGGCAGGAGCACCGAATTATATTTCGGTTAGTGCAAATTTGAATGATTTTTAACTCGATAAGCAGACTATTGAATATCCAGAATCTTATGAATTTGCACGGATAATCGCCATTTTGGATGTTTCAAAATGTAATCAATGATTGATTTTGCGATACCTTTTCGAGTTGACCATTCTGCTTGCAAAAATAATTGACAGCCCGGATTTACTTGCTGTGCTTGTGTTTCAGCGAATTCAAAATCATCTGTGTTTTCAATAATTATTTTTAATTCATTGGCTTTCGCATAATTTTCGAGGAGTGGTAATTTCTGTTTTTTCGGAGATAAACACACGTGATCGAAATTTCCGCTAAACGGTGCCGTTCCTGCTGTTTCGAGCCATAAACCAACATTCGGAATTTCGGTTCTCAATGTTTCACAAAGTTCATTCAAATGGTGTAAAAGAGGTTCGCCTCCGGTAACAACCACATTTTTGGCATGAGATATTTGGACTAAATCAACAATTTGTTTTGTCGACATTTTTTCTCCGGAATTTTCATTCCAAGAATTTTTCGAATCGCAGAATTTACATTGTACATTACACCCGCTCAAACGCAGGAAGTATGCAGGTTTTCCGGCGTTTGCTCCTTCACCTTGCAAGGAGTAAAAATGTTCACAAATAGGGTAGTGTTTCACGATGCAAAGATACAAAATAAAAACGAATAGATCAAATTTCTCTGCTATTTTCCCAAAAAAAAATCCCGCAAATGCGGGATTTTTCAGTTATTAACGAGCACGACGCTCTTTAATTCTTGCTTTCTTTCCGGTGAGTTTGCGTAGATAGAAAATTCTCGCACGACGTACCACACCGCGTTTGTTCACTTCGATTTTATCGATAAACGGCGAACAATCCGGGAAAATACGTTCAACACCAACGTTTCCAGACATTTTTCGAACGGTAAATGTGGCGGTAGTTCCGGCACCTGCACGTTGCAAAACAACGCCTTGATATTGCTGAATACGCTCTTTGTTACCCTCTTTGATTTTGTAGTGAACCGTAACCGTGTCGCCTGCTTTGAAAGCAGGAAACTCTTTGCGTTCGGTTAAAGTGTCCACATATTGCATTAATTCCGGTTTCATAGTAGTTTGTTTTTTTTAAGATTTATAAACTATTTTACGCTATCCACGATAGCTTTGAACGCTTGCGGATGGTTCATCGCCAAATCCGCTAAAACCTTACGGTTTAGTTGGATGTTTTTGGCATGAAGTTTACCCATGAATGTGGAATACGATAATCCGAATTGACGGGCTCCTGCGTTAATACGTACAATCCATAAATTACGGAACGTACGTTTTTTGACTTTACGGTCGCGATAAGCGTACAATAAACCTTTCTCTAACGAGTTTTTGGCTACTGTCCAAACATTTTTTCTGCGGCCAAACTGACCTTTGGTCAATTTCAATGCTTTTTTTCTACGTGCTCTTGCGGCAACGACATTTACTGATCTTGGCATGTTTTTTTGTTTTTTTTCTGTTAAGCGTCCCGTTTCAAGGGGAACTTACCGAGCTCGACAGAGGTTAATAACTGAAAGGGATTAAACACAAAGCATGAGCCTTACATTCTTCACATCTGCGGGGTCAACGATGGCGCTGTAAGTGAGATTACGTTTGCGCTTGGTTGACTTCTTCGTCAGGATGTGGCTTTTGTAAGCGTGCTTGCGCTTGATTTTTCCCGTACCGGTGAAAGAAAAACGTTTCTTTGCAGCCGATTTTGTTTTCATCTTGGGCATTTGCTTAACGATTTGTTTTGTTTGATTCTAAATGGTGGCATCGGTCGGAATCGAACCAACGACACAAGGATTTTCAGTCCTCTGCTCTACCGACTGAGCTACGACGCCATTCATTTTCGGGGTGCAAAGATACAACTTTTTTTTGAAATAACCAAATTTTCGGAAATAATTTCGTACCTTTGCATTGTTTTAACATGACAACACTAACTATTGATATAGGAAACACCCTAACCAAGTGCGCCGTATTTCAAAACGCGGAGATGCTGACTTGCCAAAGCTTTGAGAGGCTTGAGGCGGATCATGTTCGTGCCATTCTACAGCAGTTTTGCCCGGATGGATACATCGTTTCATCGGTTGCGGATACACCGGACTTCGTAGATGAATTGTTGAGCGAAGTAAAACGTGTGAAGTTTGATCATCATACACCACTTCCCATCATCAATCGTTACGAAACCCCGGAAACACTGGGCTTAGACCGCTTGGCATTAGCCGTTGCAGCAGCCCGGTTAGCACCACAAACCGCTACTCTGGTGATTTCGGCAGGGACATGCATCACCTACGATTTCATCACATCGCAAGGCGAATACATCGGAGGTGCCATCTCGCCGGGCTTGCAAATGCGCGCACGAGCTTTGCACGAATTCACGCAACGTTTGCCCTTGGTGGACTTGCCGGACAACATCGACTATTGCGGTACAAATTCCACCGCCGCCATACAATCCGGAATACTAAAAGGTGCACTCGATGAAATCGACGCTAAGATTGTGTTTTTTAAGGAGAAGAACCCATCCGGAAAAGTTTTTTTTACGGGTGGTGACAAAAATTATTTGGTCAATTCAACAAAAAATCGTACTTTTGCAGTTTCTAACATGGTACTAATAGGACTCAATGAAATTCTACAACATAACATATCACAGCTTTAGACAGTCGCTATATCTCTTGTCTTTCGCCTGTTTCGCGGTCGGCTCTCAAGCACAGAACGCATCTAATTCGCCCTACTCCCGCTTTGGAATAGGGGATTTGCAGACGATTCAAACACCGCGACATTTGGGTATGGGCGGACTGTCTGTCGGACTGGCAGGGGTATCGGATTTTTCTTCAAAAAACCCTGCGTCCTATCTGAA
Source organism: Bacteroidales bacterium (assembly GCA_009777915.1). Classification (GTDB taxonomy): domain Bacteria; phylum Bacteroidota; class Bacteroidia; order Bacteroidales; family P3; genus WRKV01. Next base: position 18,961 of record WRKV01000036.1, read on the forward strand.
TCTGGATTCGCTGCAGGTCGCATTTGAAGTGAGTTTGCAAGGAACATACTCCAGATTGCACGAACAGCAACCTAATTCGGAGATGACATCGGCAAACACAAACAGCGTGTCGTTAGGGCAAATCTCGTTTGCATTTCCCATCACACCATGGTTGAAATCCTCTTTCGGATTGACGCCGAAATCCAACATGAACTACAATGTCATCCGCGAAATATCGGGAGATCCGAACTTGGGCAGACAGATACTTAACCACAGCGGACAGGGCGGACTCAGTCAGGTGTTCCTCGGAATCGCAGGAGGGACAAGCAGTATAGCCGTTGGTGTGAATGCCAACTACCAATTCGGATCGTTTGTTCGCAGTGCAGGTTTGTTGTTTGTGGATACCGTTTTGCAAGCACCAAGAGGAACTTATCAGGATAAGGAAGTTGAGGCTGCAGGCTTTGCTTTCGACTTGGGATTGCAGTACAAACAGCCGCTGTTGCGCAACTATCAGCTTGGCGTGGGATTCACCTACAGCCCTAAGTATAACCTGAATGGCTCGCGAAGTCTATTAGCCTACGCCGGATATGGAGATCAAGGCAGAACGCTTAGAGATACGATTTCTGCTACGGGCGCTGTGGAGGGAACGCTGCGAATGCCGGATAAATACACCATCGGACTGTCGTTTGAAAGGCTGAACCGCTGGGTTTTCGGAGCAGAATACGCGGTTGTGAATTTCAAGAACTATCAGGAATTTTTTCAGGGCGACACAAATTTGTCGAACGCTTACACATTCCGCACAGGACTGGAGCTGAAAGGACGACGCA
>WRKV01000037.1 GCA_009777915.1 Bacteroidales bacterium
TCTTCCGATCTAAAGCTGCCGTTCGAGTGAACGAGGAGTTGCTCCGTCTTTATTGGGGTATGGGGCAGGATATTGTTGCTCGTCAAATGGAAGCGGCTTGGGGGAGTAAATTCTTTGAACGCCTCAGTAAAGATTTAAGAAGTGAATTTCCTTATATGCAAGGATTTTCCGAGCGAAATTTATATCGCATGAAGCAGTTCTATCTGTTTTATAGTCAAGAGGTTAAAATTCTGCCCCAAGCTGGGGCAGAATTGGAAAGTGTAAGTTCGCCACAACTTGTGGCAGAATTACAAAAAGATATAATTCCGCACCAAGTTGGTGCAGAATTTGAAACTCATCCAATCTTCCAAATCCCATGGCGACATCACAATGAAATTTTTACCAAATGCGAATCCATTCCCGAAGCTCTTTTCTATGTTCAGAAGACCATAGAAAACGGATGGAGTAGAGCCGTTTTGGTGCATTTTATGGAAGCCGACTTATATACGAAGCAAGGCAAGGCATTAACAAATTTCTCTCGACATCTGCCGGAAGTGCAAAGCGATTTGGCAAATCAAGTTTTGAAAGACCCGTATAATTTCGATTTTCTTACACTCACAGAGGATTACAAGGAGCGGGAATTGGAGGATGCACTCACTGCCAACATCACGAAATTTCTAACGGAATTAGGACAAGGGTTTGCTTATGTCGGTCGGCAAGTACAAGTAACAATCGGCAAAAAAGACTTTTTTATTGACTTGCTTTTTTATCATACTGAGCTTCGTTGTTATGTTGTTATTGAATTAAAATCCGGAGAGTTTCAATTTGAGCATTCCGGCAAAATAGGAGGATATATAGCTGCCATCAATCATCAACGAAAAAAAGAAACCGACAATCCTACAATAGGTTTGGTTATCTGTAAAACGAAAGACAGTACAGTTGTTGAGTACGCATTGGAAAACATAAATCAACCCATCGGTGTTTCCGAATACGAACTATCTAACTTGTTGCCGGAAGACTACAAATCCGCATTGCCAACGATTGAGGAAATTGAAGAAGGACTGAAATCCTAATTTCTTTGCGTTGTGTTCGTGATGTGCCGTAGAGGGTAGAGAATAGTGAATAGTGAATAGTAGAGACGGGGCGTGCCCCGTCTCATGGGTCTAAAAAAAAACTTTTTGGAAAATTCCCTTCGCAAAGTCTATCAAAAATCACCTAAATTTTCAATTAAAAATCATCATCGTAATCCGTGCCGACGGTGGTAATTTCCAGCAAATCTCTTACATTCAAAACATCGCGAATGACGTAGGCTTGCGGATAAATGAGTTTCAAGTTTTGCAAAGCAGCGGCAGCCTCAAGACGGGTACGAAAATTTCCGACATTCACTCTGAAATACGGCTCTTCGAAACTCACATAACTTTTCATGTTCGGAAATCGATCCGAAAACGCATTTTGAGCATTCATCGCTGAGGTTCGCGAATGATTTCCCGATTGAAAAAAAATGTTGATTCGATATCCGTTGACAGGCGTTACTTGATTCGATTCGATATGTTTCCTGACCAACGTGTTGACACGAGAATCTTGTGAGAACGTTACGGATTTTCCACTATTCGGCGAACTGAGGAGTAATAAAAAGCAAAAAAACGATATCATGAAAGTGATGTTTTGATTAGATTTTTCGGTTTGATTGAGAGCACAGGTATCGCAGACGCACTGAGCATTTGTTGGGCAAAAGTTCCTAAAAGAAGACTCCATTTCGAACTTTCTTGCTCGGTCATAATTGAAATCAAATCGGCATTTACAGATTCGGCGTACGCTATAATGGCTTTGGTAATGTTGGTAGCCTCTTTGAATTCGACTTTCGACTTAATGCCTTCGTCGGCAATAAATTTTTCAACTTGATTGGCATAAGTATCCACTTGTTTTTTCAGCGATGATGCTTTTTTTGATGTATGCAAACCCAAAACATGAATTTCAGACTTGGTTATTTTTGCCAACTGACAAGTGAACGAAACTTTTTGACGTGTATCGCGAGAGGCATCGATTGGTAGAACGTAAATGTTGCTCGATGCTTGAAAACGATAATTCGGACGCACGGTAAGAATCGGGCGTTCGCAATACATGACCATACGATAAGCATTGCTTCCGATGTAAGCCTCTTCAAAACCCGAAGCTCCGTGAGTACAACAAACGACCAAATCCACATCCTCGTCCTTTGCTTGATTGGCAACTTCTATATGCACTTTCCCTTCACGAATGTGATAACGAATTTTACTTCCGTTTTTCAATTTAGGCGTATACTCTTCAATAATTTTTTCCATTTTCAAAGTAGCCGCTTTTTCGGTCGACATTTCCTCGTTTTCGGAAATCAAAATGTCTTTACTGCGAATGCCATTGACCCACAATAAAATGATCTCAGTAGAGATGTTTTTTGTTGCCTCAATCACAAAATCCAATGATTTTAGAGAGTTGGGTGAGAAATCGATGGGAACTAAAATTTTTGTCATGACGAGCAAATTTTTCACAAAGATACGACTTTTTTTTGGAAATATCAACTTTTTTTCGTATTTTTGTGCAAAATTTTTTATGAACGAAAACTTAGACCCGACCAATATTCGCTTTTCCAATGCGGAAAAGGAAGTGGAGCGTGCTTTACGACCGCTGAGTTTCTCTGATTTCAGAGGTCAGCCGCAGGTTTTGGATAATCTGCAAGTGTTTGTGCAGGCAGCCAAACAGCGGGGCGAAGCATTAGACCATGTTTTGCTGCACGGTCCTCCGGGATTAGGGAAAACAACGCTGTCGTACATTATTTCCAACGAGCTCGGTGTAGGAATTAAAACTACATCCGGACCTGTTTTGGATAAACCCGGCGAATTGGCGGGATTACTCACAAGTTTGGAACCAAACGACGTGCTGTTTATTGATGAAATTCACCGATTAAGTCCGGTGGTGGAGGAGTATCTGTATTCGGCAATGGAAGATTACAAAATCGATATTTTGATCGAATCCGGTCCCAATGCGAGAAGTGTGCAAATTTCGCTCAATCCGTTTACGTTGATTGGTGCCACGACACGTTCCGGATTACTTACGGCACCGCTACGTTCAAGGTTTGGAATCAATTCAAGATTGGAGTATTACGATGCACAAACGTTGATGCAAATCATCAAACGTTCGGCAAAATTATTGAATGTTTCGATTGATGATTTTGCAGCACACGAAATCGCTCGAAGAAGTCGAGGAACGCCGAGAATCGCGAATTTGCTCTTGCGTCGCGTTCGAGATTTTGCACAAATTCGTGGCAACGGAAAGGTCGATGTGGAAATTTCACAAATCGCTTTAACGGCATTGAATGTAGATAAAAATGGTTTAGATGAAATGGACAATCGTATTTTGACGACGATAATTGATAAATTCAAAGGCGGTCCGGTTGGGCTGAACACCATATCCACAGCCGTTAGCGAAGAATCCGGAACGATTGAAGAAGTGTATGAACCGTTTTTGATTCAAGAAGGTTATCTTATGCGAACGCCACGTGGTCGTGAAGTTACACAAAAAGCCTTTGAACACTTGGGAAAAATCAAACAAGTTACCAAACAGGATTCGTTGTTTTAATTGAGAATTGAAAATGTTACCGTCATGTCAAGCGAAACAAAGGATAGTCAAGACATCTCCTTGCTAATTAAAAACCATGCTTTGAATCTCGGTTTTTCTGCTTGTGGAATAGCGAAAGCGGAGTTTTTGGAAGATACAAAAATTCACTACGAGAATTATGTGCAACGTGGTGATTTTGGCGAGATGATTTTTCTTTTACGAAATCCTGAAAAACGTTTGAATCCCGCATTGGTTCTCGAAAACACGAAGTCAGTGCTTGTTGTTTTGTGGGATTATTCCGGCAATGAAATCCAACAAACCCCCGAAGGAAAGATTGCTAAATATGCCGGTGGAGAGGATTATCACGTGGTTGTAAAAACTAAACTTTTGCAACTGGAAAATGAAATTCGCCAATTTTTTCCGGCATCTAAAATGCGTTCTTTCGTAGATGCATCGCCGGTTTTGGAGAAAGCGTGGGCGATTAAAGCAGGTTTGGGGTTTCAAGGAAAAAACACGTTACTGATTAATCCAAAAATCGGATCGTATTGCAACATTGGTGTGATTTTAATTGACCGGGAATTAACTTATGACGAACCTCTAAACCTTGCCTGTGGCGAGTGTTCCGTGTGTTTGAAACATTGTCCGACCGGTGCTTTGGAAAACCCGTATCAACTGAATGCTCGAAAATGTATTTCGTATTACAATAATATGCAGAAAAAAAATGTCGCACCTGTTGATTTACACGGCTGGGCAAAGGGTTGCGATGAATGTCAGATGTGTTGTTCGTGGAATAAATAACTTTTTTGTATCTTTGCACTATGATTGTTGACGATTCTTTGAAAATACTAGTTCAATCACTTCCCGAAAATCCGGGTATTTATCAGTATTTTGATGCTGATAAAACCCTTATTTATGTAGGGAAAGCAAGGAACTTGAAAAAACGAGTCAGTTCATATTTTACGAAAGAACAAGAGGGTAAAACCAAGGTTTTAGTCAGCAAAATTGTCGACATTAAACACATCGTTGTTGACACGGAATTTGATGCACTTTTGCTTGAAAATAATTTCATCAAAAAATATCGTCCGCGTTACAATGTTTTGTTGAAAGATGATAAAACCTATCCGTGGATTTGCATCAATAATCAACCTTTTCCGAGGATTTTCCCTACACGTCGAATGCAAAAAGACGGTTCGCAATACTTTGGTCCGTATCCATCGTTGAAAATGATGCATACATTGTTGGAATTGATACGAAAAATTTATCCGATTCGTGTTTGCACAACCAATTTTTCTCCGGAAAATATCGCCAAAAACAAATATAAAGTTTGTTTGGAATATCATATCAAAAATTGTAAAGGACCTTGTGTTGGAAAGATTTCCGAAGAGGAATATCTGCAAAATATCTCTGAAATCAAGCAAATCATCAAAGGCAATATCTCACAAGTGTTGAAAGAATTGCGAAATCGAATGATGAATTATGCTGAAAAAATGCAATTTGAGGAGGCACAAATCATCAAAGAAAAATTAGACATATTGGAGAAATATCAAAGTAAATCCACGGTGTTTAGCAATACGCTTTACGATGTTGATGTGTTTGCAATTTTGCAGAATGAAGATATTTTTTATGTCAATTTTTTCAAAGTTGTGAATGGTGCGGTGGTTCAAATTCATACCTTGGAACTCAAATCTCGTTTGGACGAAACTCCGGAGGATATGCTGTCGCTTGCGATTGTTGATATTCGACAACGCTTTAATAGCAAGGCTTCTGAGATTGTTGTGCCATTTGAATTGTTGCTAAAAATTCCGAAAACCACACTAACCATTCCGAAAATCGGTGAGAAAAAACATCTGTTGGAATTGGCTGAACGCAATCTAAAATTTTATTTGTTAGAGAAACAAAAACATCAAACATTAGTCGATCCCGAACGTTACAGCAAACGCATTTTGAATCAAATGAAAACCGATTTGGCGTTGTCTGTTTTGCCTGTATACATTGAGTGTTTCGACAATTCAAATTTTCAAGGAGACTATGCAGTTGCGGCGATGACGGTGATGAAAAATACGAAACTTTCGAAAAAAGATTATCGTCATTTCAACATCAAAACCGTTGAAGGTGCGAATGATTTTGCATCGATGGAAGAAATTATTTATCGGCGTTACAGTCGACTATTGGCGGAAAACAGCGAATTGCCACAACTCATTATTGTGGACGGCGGAAAGGGACAACTTTCTGCTGCGATGAAAAGTTTGAAAAAACTTGGACTCTCTGAAAAGGTCAATTTAATTGGTATTGCTGAGCGTTTGGAGGAAATTTATCGTCCCGGAGATCCGCACCCGTTGCATTTGGATAAAAAATCCGAGACCTTGAAAATGATTCAACAATTACGTGATGAAGCCCATCGTTTCGGCATTACACACTATCGCAAAAAACACGAAAAAGGCTTAATCAAAACGGAACTTACCGATATCAAAGGCATTGGCGAAACTCTTACGGTAAAACTTTTACATCATTTCCATTCCGTAAAAAACATCAAACAGGCTTCACTCAAAGAGCTCGAAAGTGTAGTAGGACAGAGCAAAGCGAAAATTATTCAAGATTATTTTTTACAAAAAAAACCATAAACAACCTCGTTAATTTTCTTTTTCTTTAATAAAAAGCATCACTCTGCGATTGATTTTGCGATTTCTTTCATCGATATTTTGAACGACCGGCGAGGTTTTACCTTTTGAAGTTGTGATAATGTTGCTATGCCTAAAACCCTTTGATATCAAGTATTCCTGCACAACAAGAGCACGAGAATACCCTAACGACAAATTATAGTTTGCCTGTCCTAAATCGCACGTATGTCCCTCGATGATGATGATGTATTTGCCGTTGTTGTAGGGTTCCAATAGTTTTAATTTATCGTCGATCATGGTTTTCATAATTGGCGATAGATAGGTTTGGTCGACTTTGTAGCCATCGGATTGCAACATCAGTGCGTCTTTCAATTCGCCGTATTCGGCGGTTGCTCTCTTTATTTCTGCTGTCAACAAAGGATCGGAAAAATTATGGGAAGGTTTGGTTTGCACATAAAATGTTTTATTTTTCGGCAAAGAATCTATCGCGTTTTGAGGTTCCGGTTTACTTGGACAACAACACGGATTATAGCATGGATAAAAAATTTTGTGTATTTTTTCGCTTGTTTGGGGGATCTTTCTTTCAACCGTACATCGATTTATTCCCACACGAATTTTTATACCGAATGCCAACGGTGAAATTTTGTCGGTAAAATTTGCTACAGGATTGCCGTTGTGGGCATACTGCGAAGTCAAGATACTGTTTGAAATCATTTCCGCATTTTCGGCATCAAATTCAAAAAAACGGTTTCCGGAATGCTTACTCATGTTAGTAAATCCGTAGTCTACGTACACACCCGTATAGAGAGACAGCTTGGAATTTAACTCCCATTTTACACCCATTTCGGCTGTTGCCAAACCGGCTATTTTGAACGTATTTTTTTGTTGTCCGGTGGAGTACGGAAAGTTGTAAAAGCAACCCAAATCTTCCAAATAAGGTAATCCATAATTCGTCGGATCGGGACGAAATTCCTGGTTCGTTTTATAGTCATAGTACCAAGTGTAAAGCGTGGCATTGCTTTGATACGTGTTTTGAATCGGTGTGCTGATCTTCGTGCCAGCCAAAGCATAAAATAGATGTTTTTCATTGTAAAAAGGAACTTGAAATTGTAACATTAATGGGATACTCAGGTTGTAGAGTTGTTGTCGTTCGGTATAATTTGACAATTCCGTATGATAGTCGATTATTTCGTTTTCGCCCGTCCAGCCGGGAGTTAAATCATCAAAACCAAAACGCGTGTACATATCTTTGAGTTTTTTTAGATGGTATGTTGTGTTGTATAATGCGATTTCCAAACCGGTGTGAATGCCCCAATTTTTGTGAAAATAAAACGTGTAGCCCATACCGAATGTTCCGCCCAATCCCCAATCTCGATTTCCGAAAGTTGGTTTGTAATTCAAAGCGGAAATCCCACCGGAAGTCCAGATTGAAAATTCATGTTTTTGACATTCTTCCATATCATTTATATCAGTAAAAAATTGGTCGTTGAACGAAGTCGAAACGACCGTATCCGGTGCTTGTACGATGGTGGCAGCCATTGAAACTCCGCACGACCAAAAAATCGATGATATCAGAAACAACCTCATCATTGCACAATAATTTTTATGGTTTCTTGAATTTCATTGGATACGAAGTGTAAAAAATACATTCCCGCTTCTGCCGGCAGTTGTATGGGTGTAATGCGATGTCCGTTGGTACGTACTTGTCCAAGGCGTTGTCCCAATACATTAAACACCGTTATTGAGCCATGGATAAGCACATCTTCATCGCCGGTTTCCACATCAACTACGACGAGCGATTGACTTATGGTTGTTGGGTTTGGGTAGGCTATGATTCTTGTTTCGTAAAGAAAAATTGTTGGATTGTAAGGACAAGATATATGTTCGTTGCCGTATTGGTCGATGACAATAGCGTGATAAACATCGTAAGGACTCAAACTCCTTCTGCCGGTGTTGTAGATTCCGCCCAAGCCAATACCATGTGCTCCTTCGTGAATTAATTCATCGTTTCGATACCATTTGTAATAACTGAAATTGTAACCACCGTTATGCATTTCATTGTTATCAATTACCAAAGTATTGTTTTTCTTTTGCAAGATTATCGGCAGGCAGAAATCGGTTTCGACGATGGGTTCGGCAATAAACCAAATGCGGTCGTTACCTTCCACACGAGATTTCAGTTGTGCAGTTCGTTCGTTGTAAATATTTTCTTGCAAGGTAAATGCAAACGTATCGCTGTTGGTGTTGTGAGCCCTTGCAACATCAATAGGTGAACCGTCCCATCCGTCAAACATATCCAATATAATCTCCGTGCTGCCGACCGCCGTTCCCACGACATCGAGAAATCCACGTGTTCCGTAATTATTGCTGTTATCGAGAATCGAAAGATAGATTTTTGCACCGAATTCTCCTTGATAATTTCCAATGTGAAACAACGTATTTTTTTGTTGTAAGCGAGGTTGATTTGAACCGAGAAATAATTCACCGAAATTCCCGATAGCCATATCTCCGTGGCGGAAAGTAGGATTTTCTCCAATGGTTTCTTTTCCGGTAAGATACCACAGCAGATTTTGTGCGGAAACCACCTGATTAAAATTTATCAGTAAGATTATTCCAACGAAAAAACGTATGCTTTTTATATATCCACTTTGTTTCATTTTTTTAATGAGCGATGTACGCATTGCCCCACTTTTATCTCACATACCATTGCACGTAACGCCCTTCACCGCTATTAAAACTGTGAGGCACTAAATTCGACGGAGAACAGGTTTTGGTTTCAAAACTATAGTCGTCATTGGCACCTGAACCGCTACTGCATTTGCCGAAATGATGATTAGGCATCGTTTGGCTAAAATCTCCGAACGAATTGTCGATATGCCCCCATGCGATGATATTGTCGGCTCCACCTCTATCGGGTATCACTTCAAATTGCGAAGAACTACCGACACCGCCGTGCGTGTAAAAATCCCAATGTGTACACCAGCTGGAATTGGAATATACGGTCATACCTACGGTATGGTTGCCGATGACTTCACTCCAACCACCTGAACCCGGACCGGAAGTTCTCATTTCCCAACGCTTTCCGTAAATCTTGCCTACGGTAGGAACACTTCTGTTGACATATTGGCTGAATATAGGGTTGTCGGCTTCATTTCTCGGACTAATTATAGCATAATTATTGAGAGCCCAATCACAATTCATATCGGTGGGGCTTTCGGCTATGCGAACTTTCATTTGCGAAGTGTTGCTTGCCGGCAAATTGAGCCATTCGTCTCTGTTCAAACGAAAATTGCTGTAGTCAATTTGATAGTTCGTTGGTTCATCGTTGCCTGACGAAGTCGTAATTCTGTTGGTTGGACGGTCTTGAGCCAGATTCCAATAAGCCCCACCTATCGCCATAGAGTTGCTGTTACCCGTACCTCCGGATGATGTGCTTTGAACATATACATCGCGGGCGGTTTTTTCGGAATACGACCACACCAATGTCCAGCCACCACCGATAATATCACAATACGTTCTGGTTTTAGGTAAACCCGTGTCTTTGCAATCTTGCAACCAATATTCGCCATTTTCAACGAAAGGTCTTTCGTCGTAAACCGCCAAACAATTGCAAGCCGGTTCTTCAAAACTGCCTAAGGTAGAAAAGAAATTTACAATAAAACTACATGTGGTTTTAATACTTCCATCGGTTGTAAACGTAAACCTGAATGGGGCTTCCTGCTTAGGCATTCCTTTTGCGTACAAAATAAGTGTGTCAGGACCAAATTTAGTTAACATTTGAGTAGCAGAAAATACCAGACCGTTTTGCATATCGGTTTGGATGTTCGTTATGCCGGTTTGAAGTACGTCGATAGGGATTTTCACATAGTTATCGTTGTCCATAAATTTTCTGGTTTGGTATTGACCTGCAACTTCGATATTCTCGCAGTTGGTTACGTAGCCCATCGTAAGCGACTTTACGTCAATTTCACTATGACAAACGGTTTCGATTAAATCACCATTGCAACTAAATGTGATATTGTCAATTTGATTTTTTGCCGGCGTACCCATTCCTGCAAGAATGAGTTCGAATGTGCCTGTTTGTTCAAAAATACCACTGACTTGAAAATAGTAGCCGTTGTTGCTTGTGGCAACGATATTGTAATTACCTTTTTCGATAACCGTAATCAACATTCTGATATAATGCGAGCTGTTCAGCGGAGAACCCATGTAATAATCGCCATAGATACGGACTTTCGAGCAATTAGCTTCCAAAATTTCGACTTGCGGATTCAATGAACTTTGACAAAGACTGAGCCATTCGTCGTCGCTCCAATACTCCACACAATCAATATCGGTATTGTAGATTAGCAACCCACTGGCGTGCCCATTATTGCTAACCGAAATTTGGTTGCGTTGTTCAGTTGTTAGACGAGGAAGTCTATGTCCGTGGATAAGCTGCTCGTTCTGTGCAAAAATATTTCCACTTCCAAGGAGAATGAAAATTAGCAACAGTTTAATCATGTGGGTTGTTTTCATAGGTGGTGGGTTTTTTAAGGGCGAGATATGCCTCGCCCTTAATGTTTGTAATTTTTAGTATCCGAAAATTTCAGTAAGACCTTGTGAATAGTTCATTAAATCATCGGTATCGCTACAAATGTAGGAGATGATAACACTTTCCAATATGAAACTGTTTGACGGATTAAAATTACGATTTTCGATACTAATAATCCAATCGGCAGCATTGCCTACAACTTGAACGGAAGCCTCTACTTTTAAGAAGTTTCTACGCATCGCACGGTTTGAAAAGATCGGCTCAATAGACACCACTTCCAAAGCACTGTTGGCAACGGTAGTTATTCCGTAAAAAATCAAATTTTCGGTATGAAACGTTCCGTTATCAACCAAAATTGTAACTTGTCTTACACCCGGAGCTTGATTGCCGGGTTCCCAAATTTTTGCAGAGTGATCCCAAATCAAAATTTGATCATTATGTTGTCCTTCGGGTAATTGCACCGTAATGTGTTTTGTACCGTTACCTAAAATTTCAATACCATTTTGTCCACTGACATTTACGTTTGACATAATGCTGTCGAGCAATCCATTTGTTACGTTGTTGGAGATATAATTCAAAATCGTATCACCAAGAGCAGTCGAAAAATTATTGGCGATATGAGTCATAATTGTATCACCGAGTTCGATCGAAAAATTATGGATGATATAATTCAAAATCGTATCTCCAAGTTCGGTCGAGAAATTATGGATGATATAATTCAAAATTGTATCGCCCAATTCGGTCGAAAAATTGTTGGTGATATAATTCACAATCGTATCTCCAAGTTCGGTCGAAAAATTATGGATGAGATAATTCAAAATCGTATCGCCAAGTTCGATTGAGAAATTATTGACAAGATGTTCTAAAATCGCTTGCTTGTCGGTCACTTCAGCCCATTTGTCTCCGTTCCAATACTGCAAAGTAAGGGAATCGTTGTTAAAAATCAACTGTCCGCGAGCAGTAAGCTGATTACTTTCTACACCAATGTTTGTGCGTTCGTCGGTGCTCATTTGTGGTACTCGAATACCTAAATAAATTCTGTCTTGAGCGTTAATAACGTTTGTTGTCAGCGCCAACAGGAATGCTACTACAAGCATTTTTTTTGTGATCATTTTTGTTTTCATAGTTTTGTTTTTTTTGGTTTGTGATTTGTTAAATTTGTTAATATAAAAGGGTTTACTGTCCTACAAGCAATTGCACGCGTTTAGAGCTGTTCAAGATGACTTCGTGATCATGGTCTTCACTATCGCATTCATAACTAATAATAAGTTTTTCCAATTTATTTATTTTCGATGCATCAAAGTTTGCATTTGAGATTTTCAATCGCCATTTTATTCTCGTTCCGTCATCAATCGGTCCGGCAGTATAAACTCCGAAAAAATATGTTTGTGCCATTTCGTCGTCTGAAAATATCGGTTCAATGTTAAGCACGTTCGGGTTATTGAATATGGTGTCTGATTCGCCTGATATTGCAACGCTTTGCGTACTAATCGGTTCGTCGATGATGATTTCAAAACGACTGATCAGATTTTTAGCAACATGATCCGCACCTTCGCTTGTTCGCTCCCAGCTTGTTCCGTTATTATAGTAGATACCCGGAAACACATCGTTAATCGTTACGGTATTATACACGAGCATTCCTTGAATATGCGTTGCGAGTGGGCTTGAAATTGTAGTAGATTCCAACATCACACGCGGCAATAATAATCCTTTCGTACCGATGATTGTGTCGTTGGCATTCAAATCCAAAATGGCATTCTGATTGGGAGTTGTAGTCCCGCCCACGCGTATTTGGGCTTGCACATGGACCATACCTTGCATCATCAACAAACATAAGGTTAATTTCATCAAATTATTTTTTTTCGCTTTCATGTTTTTCATGTTGATTTTTTTAGTTGGTTTTTGAAAAATTTTTCGGATTGTTTTACGCTTTTTTTTCAATTTCACACTGCAAATTTCTGAAAAAAAAATGACAGCACAAAATTTTGAGCCCAAAGATATTTTCTTGTCATTTTAATTTGTATGTTGTTGAAAATCAATACTCGAAAATTTCAAAAATGAGCCCAAAAGATTTTTCTTGTCATTTTTTTTCGCTCAAATAATTTTCATCATCGTGGCTTTGTATATCGCCGAAGCAATCGTTTTGCTTTCAAGTTTATCAAATATCTGTTGCCTTTTGCGTTTCAAACTGCTGACAGAAACTTTGAGCATATCGGCAATTTGTTTGAGTGGTATTTCTTTTGCCGAATATCGTAAAATCATGATTTCCTCGCAGGATAAGGTTTTGACGTCAGATAGCAAAAATTTACCTTGAATATAATCATAACTTTCACCGGTTTGGATGTTGACAATTTTCGCTTTTGAAAGTATCGACAAATGTTCTGAGCTGGTGATATGATACAGTCCCAGCCACATGTTTCCGTTTTTGTCCAGCTTATAGGGAACAAGTTTATGACGAAGAATAATTTCTTGTTGACTTGAGGTTGTGGCAAGTAAATCGTAAGTAAATTCAAGGTTTTGCCGTTGCAATTCCGGATAACTGTAGAATATATTATACCATTCTTTGTTGAGTTGCGAGAACCATTCAAACTCGTTTTCACTTAAAATTCGTTTAAAGAAATCAGCACCTTCTTTTTCGACTAGATCTATCGGATACCCACATAATAGTACGGAAGACAAGTTTCCGCTAATTAGTTTTTGATTTCGAAAATCCAAAATGTAAAAATTACTTTCGCAAACCCGATTAAAAAAATTTATAGCCGCCTCAACGTTTCTTGGGCTATAAAGTCTTTCCAGATTTCTCGGGACTTTCCAAGGTTTTTGAATATGAGGTTTTAATTTCATTGCAAAAGTAATTAAAAAAAAACACCCAACTTCACTTTTTAAGTGCAGAATTGGGTGATTCAAATTCGAGTACAAAGTTACGACTTTTTAGAGAAAATGAAAATTAAAGTTCCGTTTTTTTTCTGTTAAATTTTCCCGAATCAGAATAGTAAATCGTAAATTCGTAAATCGTAAATAAAAAAAAACAAAATGCTCTGCATTTTGTTTTTTTTTCGTATCTTTGCAAAATCATGGTAATCTCAAAATTATTCTCATCACAGTTTTCAAGACTTGTCGCTCCCAAAGACCGCATTTTAGTGGCGGTTAGCGGAGGTTTGGATTCGATTGTACTGTTGGATTTGCTGCAAAAACATGGTATGAACGATTTGGCAATTGTACATTGTAATTTTCAATTGCGTGGCAAAGAGTCCGATGAAGATGAAAAATTTGTGAAAAACTTAGCGAAATTTTATGATTTGCCAATTTTTTGTAACCGTTTTGATACGAAATCCGAACAAAAAAAGTCAAAGGATTCGATTCAAATGATTGCACGAAATCTGCGGTATACTTACTTTTCAGAGGTATTGAAAAAAGAAAAATTTGATTATATCGCTGTTGCACATCATGCCGATGATCAGATTGAAACGTTTTTTATCAACCTTCTGCGTAGCGGTGGTGTCAAGGGTTTGCGAGGTATGTTGCCTAAACGCGAACACATTATTCGACCATTATTAAAATTTTCAAGACAAGATTTGGAAGATTATGCTATCAAAAATAATCTCAAATATCGTGAAGACACAAGCAATTCCGACGATTATTATTTGAGAAATAAAATTCGTCATCATTTAATTCCTTGTTTGGAAACTCTTGATAAATCGGCAAAATCAAGCGTTTTGCAAACGATGGAAAATTTGCAAAACTTAGAAACACAATCCTTACAAAATCTCGAAACTTTACAGAATTGCGGATTTTCAGCAACACAAATTCGCAACATTCAAAAAACCATCAACGGATCATCCGGCAAACAATTTATGTCGAAAACACATCGTGCTGTTACGCATAACGGACAATTACTGATAGAAACGATCAATAATGAATCCGTGAATTGTAAAATTGATATGGTGGATATTGAAAATTTCAAATTAAATACTAATCCAAATGTTGCTCAATTAGATTTCGACAAACTCAAATTTCCTCTAACCCTGCGATCTTGGGAAAAAGGCGATTTTTTTGTTCCTTTCGGACAACGTGGTAAACAAAAATTGAGCGATTTTTTTATCAATCAAAAACTTTCTCGTTTCGAAAAAGAACGCATTTTGTTACTTTGTTCCGGCGAGGATATTGTTTGGGTTATAGGTTTTAGAATTGACAACAGATATAAAATTTCAGCACAAACCAAACGAGTTTTAGTTGTGTCATTTTGAATGAAGTGAAAAATCTGTCAGCAAACGGATTCCTCACGACTCTCGAAATGACATTCGCAATTTCTTTGGAATTCTCATTTTTTTTTTGTACCTTTGCAACTTCTATCAACAAACTAAAATGAAAACAAAATATATTTTTGTAACCGGCGGTGTGGCTTCTTCGTTAGGAAAAGGCACTATTTCCGCATCTTTGGCAAGATTGCTATTATCTCGCGGATATTCCGTTACCATTCAAAAACTCGAACCTTACATCAACCCCGATCCGGGCACACTAAATCCCTACGAACACGGCGAATGCTACGTTACAGAAGATGGTGCGGAAACGGATTTGGATCTCGGACACTACGAGCGTTTCACCAACGAGCCGACTTCACAGGCAAACAGCGTTACCACCGGTGGCATCTATTTGTCGGTCATAGAAAAAGAACGCAGAGGCGACTATCTGGGCGAAACCGTGCAAGTGATTCCACATATTACCGACGAAATTAAAAAACGAATTTTGGTGCTTGGGCAAACCAAAAAATACGATTTTGTAATCACTGAAATCGGCGGAACAGTGGGCGATATAGAGGGTTTGCCTTTCATCGAAGCCATTCGTCAATTGCGTTTGGAATTGGGCAAAAATGCGGTGTGCATACATTTGGCGTATATCCCCTATCTCGCGGCTGCAGGCGAATTGAAAACCAAACCGGCTCAACATTCTGTGAAACTGCTGTTGGAACAAGGTGTTCAGCCCGAAATCATTGTGTGTCGAACAGAACATAAACTTACCGAAGGCAATCGCAGTAAATTAGCACTGTTCTGCAATGTTGAAAAGTCTTGTGTCATCGAAAGTATAGATGCCAAATCTATTTATGAAGTGCCGATGCTGATGAAAGCCGAAGGATTAGATGTTCAAGTGTTGAAAAAATTCGGTCTAAGTACCAAAGATGATGCGGATTTGAGAGATTGGACAACTTTTTTGAAAAAACTTTTCAACCCTAAACATGAGGTAACAATTGGCTTGGTGGGCAAATATGTTGAGTTGAAAGACGCCTATAAATCCATCACCGAAGCCTTTATTCATGCGGGAACTTCGCTGAATTGCAAGGTAAATCTCAAGTGGATTCATAGCGAAACGGTGAATGCTAAAAATGTGAAATCGCTTTTGCAAGGATTGTCGGGAGTGCTTGTTGCTCCGGGTTTTGGCAAGCGTGGCGTCGATGGAAAAATCGCTGCCATCAAGTATGTTCGAGAAAAAAATATCCCGTTTTTGGGCATTTGTTTGGGTATGCAATGTGCAGTGGTTGAGTTTGCACGACATGCGTTGAACTTGCCAAACGCACACTCTGTTGAAATGGACGAAAAAACGAAACACCCTGTCATCAGTGTAATGGCGAACCAAAAAAACCTCGATCAATTTGGCGGAACGATGCGTTTAGGCAGTTACGATTGTCATTTGAAAGAAGGTTCTTTGGCGAAAAAAATCTATAAAAAATCCAAAATTTCCGAGCGTCATCGTCATCGTTACGAGTTCAATAATGCGTATCTGAAATCCTTTGAAAAGGCAGGAATGACGCCGTCGGGAATAAATCCGGAAGGTTTGGTGGAAATCGTTGAAATAACCAAACACAAGTTTTTTATCGGTACACAATTTCACCCCGAATATAAGAGTACGGTTGAAAATCCGCACCCTTTGTTTGTCGCTTTTGTTAAGGCTGCAATGTCAAACTAACTGTGTGAACAGCCACGATTGCTGCGGTTTCCGTGCGAAGACGTATTTCGCCTAACGCAATCGGGATAAAACCATTTTCAACGGCAAATGCGATTTCTTTTGGCGAAAAATCACCTTCGGGACCAATCAAAATTAAGATAGATGAATCTTTGGAAATGCTTTTAGATAGGGCATTTTTCAGCGATTGTTTTTCAAATTCATTTCCGCAATAGCAAATAAATTTTTGATCAGCATGGCAATTTTTTAGAAAATCGGAATATCTTTTTATGTTATGAATCGTTGGTAAATTCGGCACTTGACATTGCTTCATTGCCGCCATAATCACACGTTCTGAACGATCTTGTTTGACCACCGTTCGTTCGGAATGTTCAGTAATAATCGGTGTAATTTCATCAATGCCAATCTCTGTTGCTTTTTCCAAAAACCACTCAAAACGGTCGATGTTTTTCGTCGGAGCACAAGCGATATGCAAATGATACGGTCGTTTGAAAACACCGATTTCTCTAAGAATTTCCGCCTCACAACGTTTGTGATTAACAACCGTTAATTCCGCTTCGCAAAGCTTTCCACAACCGTCTGAAATTAAAATTTTATCTCCAACAGAAAGTCGCAAAACCTTTGTGCAATGCTGGCTTTCGGATTCGTTGAGTGTGGCAAAAGGATATTCAATATCGGCAATAAATAAGTGCATAATTTTAGTTCCGTTGCGGGTTTTTCCATTGCAAAGATACAAAAAAAAACGATATGTCAATTTTTTTTCGTATCTTTGTAGTCCATTTCAAAACAGTTAGTAAAATGAAAGTCGCAGTAATTATGGGGTCTGCAAGCGATTACGATGTTATGTCGCAAGCGGTAGAAACTTTAGAACAATTCGGAATTTTGTATGAAAAACGGATTGTGAGTGCACATCGAACACCCGATTTGTTGGTAGAATACGCCAAAACAGCCAAAAGCAGAGGTATCGAAGTCATCATCGCCGGAGCCGGTGGTGCTGCTCACCTTCCGGGAATGGTTGCTTCCATGACAACATTGCCGGTTATTGGAGTGCCTGTAAAATCAAGGGCTTTGAATGGTTTAGACTCGTTACTTTCCATCGTACAAATGCCTGCCGGAGTGCCTGTTGCTACCGTTGCTATTGATGGTGCAAAAAATGCGGCGTTGATTGCTGTGAGTATTTTGGCTTTGCAAAATGAAAAATTGGCGATTGCTCTTGAAAATTTCAGACGCACACAGACGGAAACCGTTGTGAACACTGCGTTATAGAGTTTAGAAATTAGATGAAAACGGAAAACGATATGCCCACAATAGGAATAATCGGTGGCGGTCAATTGGGATTGATGATTGCAGAACAGGCACGCATTTTAGGTGCAAAAACAATTTGTTTAGACCCAACGCCGGATTCGCCGGCATTCAACATTAGCGACGAACGTATTATTGCAAGTTTCGATGATGAAAAAGCACTCGAAAACCTTTGTCGCCGTAGCGATGTGGTTACTTACGAATTTGAAAATGTTCCGGGAAAAATTCTTGTTTCGTTGGAAAAGCATATCAAACAAGGCGTTCGTCCATTGTTGGATTCGCAAGACCGAATTCGTGAAAAAAACAATGCTCGTGAACATGGCTTGACACCTGCGAATTTCGTCGAAGTGAATGATGCAGATTCGCTTATAGAAGGCATAAAAAAAATCGGTTATCCGTGTATTTTCAAGACACGCACACTGGGTTACGATGGTCATGGACAAGTTGTTTTGAAAAGCGATGGCGATTTGGAAAAAGTCGCGACATATCTGCCTGTTCCGGCGATTTTAGAGGAGTTTATTCCGTTCGATTTTGAGGTAAGTATTGTGATGGTCAGCGATGGCGAAACCATCATCAATTTTCCGATAGGCAAAAACATTCATACCGGTGGCATTTTGGATTTATGTATTGTTCCCGCACCAATCAACGAATCGCTGAAAACCAAAATCGAAACCATCAGTAAAGAGTTTATGCGTCGTTGCGGTTACAAAGGCATTTTGACGATTGAATTTTTTGTCAAAGGCGATGAAATTTATTTCAACGAAATGGCTCCACGTCCGCACAATAGCGGGCATTACACGATAGAAGGTTGCAACACGAATCAGTTTATGGAACTATGTCGTTTTTTGTTGGACATGCCACTTCAAGAACCGAAATTGCTCGCTCCAACGATAATGAAAAATATCCTCGGACAAGATTTGACATCAGCCGAACAGATTGCAACAGAAAATATCCCGAGTACTTACGTTCATATTTACGGCAAAACCGTGAGTAAACCTAAGCGAAAAATGGGGCATATCACGTTTGTTGGTATGGAGATTGAAGAGTTTGATAAAAAAATGACAAATAAATTTTATTAACAATTTGTGAATAAAAATAATATTTTTTTAACATTTGAGGTGTAAAAAATTGTGTCTTTTTTTGTACCTTTGCAAGCGTTAAAATTTCAACTTATGAAAAATTATCGCATCTATGTCGAAAAACACCCGAAATTCAGGGTGGAATCCCAAAGCCTACAAAATGAATTTAATGAAAACCTCGGACTCGGACTGAAAAATCTGCGTCTTTTGAATGTTTACGATCTGTTCGGATTTACGCCCGAATTGTTAGAAAAGAGCCGTTACAATGTGTTTGGAAATATCGTCACCGACATCGTCGAAGATTCGTGTGATTTGAACGAAAAAAAATATCTTGTCGTAGAAGAATTGCCGGGGCAATTCGACCCAAAAGCAAGTTCGGCGATGGATTGTGTGAAGTTGATAGAACCTTCGGCAGATATATATGTGAAAACGTCACGATTATTGATTTTCGATAAT
>WRKV01000038.1 GCA_009777915.1 Bacteroidales bacterium
GTAAATAAAATACAAAGTATTTCCATAATTTTTTTCAACAAAACCCCGTTAAGGACGGGATTCGGGAACGGTCAATAGCCGGGAGATGTCTCGACTTCGCCACTTCGTGGCTACGCTCGACATGACGACGAAAAAAAATTGCAAAAAATTTGGTCATATTCCAAAAAAAATTCGTATCTTTGCAAAAAAAAAATCATTATGGCAAAAGTTATTGAAAAAAAAGGTGTCGCAAAAGGCAATAAATACGGCTATATCGGCGAAAAATTGGATTTCGCTTTCGGTAAGGAAAATTATATTCTGATGATCATCGGATTCGTCGTTTTGTTTGTCGGTTATTTGCTGATGGTGGGCGGAAGTTCAACGGATCCGGAAGTTTTTAACTACGATATGTTCAACACGCAACGTATGGTTGTCGCACCATTAGTGCTTTTCCTGGGATTTGCCATTGAGTTGGTAGCCATCATGAAACGTCCGAAAGATTAATCGTATGAGTTGGTTGGAAGCCTTAATTTTAGGTCTTTTACAAGGCTTGACGGAGTTTTTACCTGTCAGTAGTAGCGGGCATTTGGAAATTGCAAAAGCTCTTTTCGGCGTCGAAGAACGTGATCTGACCTTTACCGTTGTGGTACATGGTGCAACGGTTTTGGCTACAATCGTGGTGTTTTGGCAGGAAATTACCAAACTGTTCAAAGGAAGTTTGCAATTCAAATGGAACCCCGAAACGCAGTATATTTCGATGATTGCAGTTTCGATGATACCCATTATGATGATCGGATTCTTGTTCAAAAATCAAGTGGAAAATATGTTTGACGGCGGATTGTGGATTGTCGGTGGAGCATTAGTGTTAACCGCAGTTTTGCTAACCCTCGCACACTACGCGAAAGACGGCAAAAGAGACATCAATTTCAAAGACGCATTCATCATAGGATTGGCACAAGCGGTGGCTGTAATTCCCGGACTGTCACGCTCGGGAACAACCATTGCGACAGGGCTTTTACTCGGAAATAAACGCACTGCAATAGCACAATTTTCGTTCTTAATGGTGCTCGTTCCGATTCTCGGCGAAAATTTATTGACGGTTATCAGCATGATGAAAGACGGCGTTGCTGCATTAGGCGGAATCTCTGTAACCGCTTTGGTGATAGGCTTTTTAGCAGCCTTCATCAGTGGTTTGTTTGCTTGTAAATTCATGATCAATTTAGTGAAAAAAGGTAAATTGATTTATTTTGCGATATATTGTGTACTTGCTGCGATTGTGGCTTTTGTCTTATGAAAAAAACAACTTTATTTGTCCTGTTCTGTGCAATAACGTTTGCAAGTTATTCACAGTCTCGTACGTCCTCAACACGCTCGGGTAGGGCTGAACGGCTCTACAATCAAGGGTTGGACGATTACGACCAAAATAAAATTTCAACGGCAATTTCGTTTTTCAAAGATGCCTTGAAAGAAGACCCGAATTTTTCGGAAGTGTGGTTGATGTTGGGCGAAATCTACGAACAACATAACATGACCGACAGTGCAATTTTTGCGTATCGGAAATTTGCAAATCTTAATCCGGCAATTCATCCGAGAGCCGTTCACAACTTGGCTGTTTTAGAGTATTCACAAGGACTTTACGAGGAGGCAGAAAAATCTTTTTTGCAATATCTGACCCTTCCGATTCGTAGCGAAGATGTGAAAGCAAGAGCCAACGCAAGTTTGGAAAAAGTGAGAATCGCTATGGATTTCAGAAATAATCCCAAACCGTTTGATCCAACCAATCTTGGCGACAGTATCAACACAGATATGGACGAATATTTTCCGGTAACAACGGTTGATCAAAAAACGTTAATCATCACAAGACGCACCCGAACAGAAGTAACGCCAACGCCGGCAACCAATCGTCTCAACGTTTTCGGACGACCGGCAACCGATGTGGAAAACGATCAAAAAGTTGTTTTTCGTGAGGATTTTTACATCAGTACGTTTGATGAAACTGAACAAACTTGGAGTAAAGCCGTTCGCATGCCTGAGCCTATTACCAGCGATTTCAACGAGGGAGCACAAAGCATTTCGCCCGACGGTCGAGAGTTATATTTCACAGGTTGTAATCGTCCGGACGGAAAAGGTGGTTGCGATATTTATGTGAGTAAAAGAGTCGGGGATACTTGGAGTAGACCGTTTAATCTTGGATCGCCCGTCAATACAGGTGCTTGGGAATCTCAACCCTCTATCGCACCCGATGGCAGAACCTTGTATTTTGCGAGTAATCGTCAAGGTGGAAAAGGCGGTAGCGATATTTGGTTAACCGTACTTCAAGATGATGGAATGTGGTCGGAGCCGGAGAATCTCGGAGATAGCGTGAATAGCACGGGAAACGAGAGTTCGCCGTATATTCACTACGATAATCAAACCTTGTATTTTGTGTCGGACGGACATCCGGGATTGGGCGGAAAAGATATTTTTTATACCAGAAAAAAATCCGACGGAACTTGGGGAACACCTGTAAATCTGGGCTATCCCATCAATACACACAAAGACGAAATCAGTTTTTTTGTGAATTCGAAAGGAGATATTGCTTTCTTATCCTCGGATCGCCCCGGTGGAAAAGGCAAACAGGATATTTATAGTTTTGAATTGTATCGCGAAGCAAGACCTTTGGCAGTGAGTTATTTGCAAGGAAAATTGTTTGATGCAAGCAGTCAATTACCTTTGGATGCGAAGTTTGAAATCATCAATTTACGTACAGGACAAATCGTAGCAAGTGCTGAATCCGACGAGGTTTCAGGAGATTTCTTAGTGCCTTTGCCAACGGATGGAGATTATGCATTGAACATTTCAAGAGAAGGATATTTGTTCCATTCCGAACATTTTGAATTGGGCGATATTGCTGATCAAATCAAACCCAAAACGATTGATGTTCCGCTTGCAGAAATCAAAACCGGCGAAAGTATTGTACTGAGAAATATCTTTTTTGAAACAAACGACTTTGGCTTAAAGCCTGAATCTACGCAGGAATTAGAACGTTTGGTCAGAATGATGAGAGAAAATCCGAACATTCAAATTGAAATCAGCGGACACACCGACAATGTTGGAAGTGAAAATCTGAATCAACGACTTTCCGAAAATCGTGCCAAAGCCGTTTATGATTTTTTAATTGGCAGAGGTGTTAATTCCAATCGCTTGCGATATAAGGGTTACGGCATGTCGAAACCCATTGCCCCTAACGATACAGAGGACGGTCGTGCACAAAATCGTCGCACCGAAATACAGATTCTTTAGTTTATTTAACTGTAAAGTGCAATAAAAATTCCCGCAACAATAGCAGAGCCAATCACGCTGGAAACAAGCGGTCCCATCGCATGCATCAACAAATGGTTTTGCGGATCGTATTGCAAGCCCATCTTTTGAGAAATGCGTGCAGCCATTGGCATTGCAGACACTCCGGAATTACCAATCAGCGGATTTATTTTTCCGCCGGTGGTTTTGTACAAAAGTTTTGCAACTAAAACACCGCCAATGGTTCCAAAAGCAAATGCCAACAATCCGAGGAAAATGACCAACAACGTTTGAAACGTCAGAAACCGCTCGGCTGTAGCAGAAGCTCCGATAGATACGGCAACTAACAAAGTCAATATATTCAAAAAACTGTTGTGAAGAGTTTCAAGAAATCGTCCGGTTACACCGCTTTCTTTGATCAAGTTGCCTAACATAAGCATTCCGACCAATGTTCCGGCTGCCGGAACAAACAACACAACCACAAGAGTTACAGCAATTGGAAAAATAACTTTTTGTTTTTTCGTAACAGATTTCGGTGGTGGCATCACAACAAGTCTCTCTTTTGTTGTGGTGAGTGCCCTAACGATTGGCGGTTGTATAAAAGGCACTAACGCCATATACGAGAATGCGGCAATAGCAATGGTAGACAGCAATTCCGGAGCCAGACGACTTGCCGAATAGATAGCCGTTGGACCATCGGAACCGCCAATAATCCCAATGGCAGCGGCTTGTGCAAAACTGAATCCGTCGAATCCGGGAATAATCGGTGCTAACCAATGTCCCAAAAGCAAAGCCAAACCAAATGCGGAAAAAATTCCCAACTGACCACCAACTCCGATAAGTGCAGTTTTAGGATTGGAAATCAAAGGTCCAAAATCCGTCATAGAGCCTATACACAGGAAAATCAGCGGAGGATAAATAACACGTGCTATCCCTTGGTAGAGAAAGTGCATCAATCCACCTTCATCATACGCCGAAAGTCCGGCAACCGGGATATTGGCAATCAATATGCCAAAAGCCAAAGGCAAAAGCAGCAAAGGTTCGTATTTTTTTGCAACAGCCAAGTAGACAAAAAACAAACCTATCAGTAACATTATGACTTGGGGCACTGTGATTACAGTGAGTCCCATGGTGTATCCGGCGTTCAGGAATACGCCACTATTTACAATATCTATCATATTCGTTTCATTTTTTAATTATCCGATAACCATCAGTACGTTGCCTTCCATCACGGCAGCACCTTTGGTAACTTTAATTTCTTTCACTACACCCGCTTTGTCGGATTCGATGCTGTTTTCCATTTTCATGGCTTCGAGCGTGATGATTTTCTGACCGATGGAAACCGTGTCGCCAACTTTGCAATGAATATCCATAATCGTTCCGGGAAGTGGCGACTTGATATCGCCAAGAGCCTTTGCAGGAGCGGTTTTAGGAACATCGTTCGCTGTTGCAACAGGAGCGGCTTGAACCACTAAAGTCGGGGTTTTCGTTTGTTGATCGTCCTTGTCAATCGCAACCTCGTAGAGAGTTCCGTTGAGTTCCAACGAAATCACATCACCCTCAACTTTGAGGATTTTGGCTTCGTAAGGCGTGTTGTCGATGGAGAATTTGTATTTTTTCATATTTTTTTTGATTTTTTTATTTTCGTTCGACGATGATTTGATGTTTTTCTATTTCGCCTTCATATTCGATATGCAGGAAATATGTGCCTTCGCGGAGATTGTGCGTGTCAAATCTCACAGAGGAATTGTCGCTGTCTCGATCTCTGTTTCCACGACGACGATGTTTGTGTCGGGCTTGCCGTTGAACAATGCCCATATTGTCGTAAAGTTTAATGGATATGTCTAATTCCGGTAGGTCGATAGGTTCTTGATCTGCGTCAAAGGAATCTTCATCAGCCCGGCGTAGTTCGATAATTTCGACGGTAAGTCTTTCCTTGGTAGGATTGGGGAAATAGGTAAACTTGATCCATTTATTACAGGGTGTACAGTCCGGATCGCCTGGTGCGACACATTGTCTTTTTTCAACACAAAAATACTCTCCCGGCGGGCACGATTCGGCTTGATCATTACAATTCACATAGTAACGAGAGCAATTAAGGGGATCTCGATAAGGAGGGCATAAAACCATACCACAACCTACTGGAATATTCAGACCGCATCTCCTGGATACAGGATCAAAGTATTGATTGGGCGGACACCATCTTTGAACAGATCTTATCATTCCATTTGTAATAATGAAGTACGATGAACAATCATCAGGATTGGGAATTGTGTCTGCACAAGTCAAACAAGATTGATAGTTTTCTTCGGCGAGACAGTTTCTAAGGCGATAGTTAATTTCCACTTCTCCACTTGAACCGCAGGCATTTTCTAATTCGACTTGAAGAGAGGCAATAGGCAAACTGCAATCCTCAAAATGTGCTCTTAAATGCATATTCCCCCAATAAAATTCTCTCGGATCTCGGGGATCAAAAGGATCAAGAGGAATGATGGAAATCGTATCCATATTCGTCGTAGGGGTATAGGCATAAGAAGGACCTGTCCCCGATGCACGGCTTACCGTATTGGAAAAATGCCACCAATAAGAAAGTATTCCATGAGGATTATTCATTATTGGAAAACCCTTATAGGTGATAGTATCCCAAAATGTGCATGGATCTACGGGAACACATTTTCCATTGTAAATGGTGCTAATATCATTGGGATTGGGTACGCTACCGATGGTAACCGATGCGGTTAGGCTTGTAATGGGCACACCATCCGGTTGTGTTTTTATGTTTGCTATAACTTCTCCTGACTCTATGATGCCCAAAGGTTGTAAGGAATTTCGGGTTACTTGAACAGAGTTATCTGTTAGTGCAACCAAATCAATAAAATTGCCTGTTTTAGACCAATCTACGGTCAAACCTGAAGGCAAGTCTTGAACTTCATAGGTAGCACTGTTGGAACCACAGATAAAATCGGTGGATCTGGTAATGGAAAGAGAACAAGTTTGAATAGTTTTGGTTGCTACAATCATTTCGCCTATCTTTGCCGTAAGTATCCCGCTTTGACCGTCAAAGTTTGTGGGGTGAACCTTTGCAGGGGTTTCGTCCGGTTCTGTAACAAGAGTGAGGTTGCCACTAACGCTCCAAGTGGGTTGGAAATTAGTATTATCTAAAGAATAGTAGCCATCATCGGTAATACAGATGGAGGAGGGTCCGAAGATAGCAAAGCTAACAGTCCATGTATGTTCTTTAATTCGTCCAAAATTATTTCTAAATCGTACTGTACAAATATAATCTTGTGCTATGTTTGTTGGGAAAGCGGATTTTGACCATAGTTCTACATCATTACCAGTAATTACGTCTGCTCGTCGATAAATTGTTGTGCCGATACTATTTTTCACAGAAAAATCGAAAGAATTTGCATTATTAACCTGCATTGATAATCCGCTATTCTCAGGGAACTCTTGTGGCCAGTCGGATACAGTAATTTCCATATCACTGCCAGAGTAGGTAGGCGATATTCCTATGACAACCTTTTGGTTATCGCTAAAATTAAAATCACCTTCATTCTTTGGACGACTAATATTGTTCAAAAAAAAGTGGCCTTCTTCCCAGTTTCCCCGCCATCCAAAGTTAATTTTAAAGAAATTAGGAATGGTAGCATGATATCCGTCGATAATAAAATAATGTCTTTTATCTATTGTCCAAGCCTTAGATCCGTACATGATAAGAGGGCGTCCGCAATCAATTTCTGTACGAATCAGATCATTCCAAACGCTGGATGAGAAGTCGCTCCTACTGAATATTCCTACACCTTTGTAGTTAAATGTATTTTTTAAGGCCGATTCTATGGGTGAGATTATGCCATTGGTAAAAGACCCGTTACAAGCAAATACCATACTTGCAGCGTTGGCACAATCCAATAATAATTCAGCAACAGCGTTTCCTTCAGTCGAAGTTGATGACTCTGTTAATCTAGGTGGCATTTGACTCCAATTATATTTTTGGGGCCATTGCCAATACCACATCACCTGTCCAATGGCGACCGCACCGCATCCGAGAAGAGGGCTTCCACAAGGGCAATCGGCAAACCAGCCTTGATACCATTTTTTCTTTACTTTTTGATTATAGGAAGGGCTACAACCCGAGTCATTGTTCTTCGACTGCCCCCATGCAATATATCCTCTTTCAGGAACATTTAGGAGTCGTGTTCCTGGTATATAAGACCCTGTTTTTGGAGAATTTGTATTTTGTGGCATATTTTCGTTATTCAACAATTGATTCCACATCTCGATGATCTCACTGTTTCCGTTTACCCCCATTTTACGCAAAGCATCTATCTGTTCCTTATAGTCTTCAAGCAAATAAAGAAGAGATGGTGGTTTTTCATCATCGATATAATATGTGCCATTATCACTAAACGCAAATACAGGTACAGTTGAACTTTCGGCAGATACCATAACCCAACCCCCTTCTGGAAAATTAATTACATAAAATGAACTTTTCTCTTCAAATTTTTCAATGACAACATCTAATGCTACTCCTGATGTTGTTCCGGATTTGGAAATAAGGTGCCCCTTATTCATAAAATTTAAAGCAACTGTTTTTGCGGTTTCAACATCCACGGGATTTGAAAAAGACATCGTAGTTACTGCAAATAGCATAGTAACTACAATGATTTTTATTTTTATTGTTTTCATAATTTACCCTCGTTCTTATTCAATTATTATTTTATCTTCTGAAATCAAGAATATGTATTGATGTGCTTTTACTGTTCTTGCTATAGAAGTAGACATATCAAGTTTTCTCACTACAAACTGCCAAATCGAATTTTCTGAAAATATGTTTTCTGAATATCCCGCTACATTTTCGTGTGTGAACTTTATAACCATATTTGCCGTACTGATAAAAATGCTGTCAAACGCTTTTATCGCTAACATATGTGGCCGTATATTTAGATCTAGGGATCTAAATATCAATTCATTCCAGTCAATTCCATCAAGATCATTCGGATCTAAGATAAACTCCGTATCACGACCGCCACCTGTTCCCCCTGCATCACTTGGTATAAATACCCCTGGAAATATTAGGTATTTTTCATTTGGGAATAAAGTTACATGAATAACGTCATCTGTCCTATTCTGAATAGATATTTGTAGTTCTTCTTTTACATCTTCTTTACATGCTATAAGAAAAAAAACACCCGCTAACATCAGAAATACCGCTGAAAGCATCGTAAGTTTCAAAATCTTTTTCATAGTTATTTGGTCTTAATTTTTTGCAAAAACATATAAAATAATCCGTGCCGACACTATCGTCTTCGCAAATTAAAATACTGATTTTGGAAGTAAAGTTTGGAACTCCAAGGCGAATAGGCACGTGCAATTTTATTGATGGTCATAATAGCAATTTGCTCGTCGTGAAGTTCGTTATGGTATAAGTGAATCGCCATGGCAACCGCTGCAAATTCAGCACTTCCAGCCATTTCATTGGCAGGTGTGGAAGCTAATTTGGTCTCAAAATCTTGCACAAGTTCTTTCGCACGACGACGATTTTTTACGTCAAGCAATTTATTTCGATAACGCTTGAAACCGAAATACAGCAAGACAATCCCCACTAACGAAAAGAGAAAAATCATGCCGGCATAACTCGGCTCGGCGTTAGATTCCATTAAAAGAGCAACATCGGGTTCCATAACACCCAAAACTTCATTAGATTCTAATGTATTCATAATCGTGATTGGTGTTTAGAGTGGGATATTATCGTGTTTTTTCAACGGATTAGTGTCTTTTTTCGTTGCCAACGATTGCAAAGCACGAATGATTCGGAAACGTGTATTTCGTGGCTCAATGACATCATCAATAAACCCGTATTGTGCGGCATTGTAAGGATTCGCGAATTTGTTTTCGTATTCGCTTACCTTGTCCGCAATGAATTTTTCACGTTCTTCGGGATTTTCAATTGCTTTCGCTTGACGAGCATAAAGCACCTCAATCGCACCACTTGCACCCATTACAGCGATTTCCGCTGAGGGCCATGCGTAGTTGATATCACCGCGAAGTTGTTTACTACTCATCACACAATGTGCACCACCGTAGGATTTGCGAAGTGTAACCGTGATTTTTTGTACGGTTGCTTCGCCGTAAGCAAACAAAAATTTCGCACCGTGAATGATGATTCCACCGTATTCTTGCGTAGTTCCGGGCAAAAATCCGGGAACATCAACCAACGTTATAATCGGAATGTTGAACGCATCGCAAAAACGCACAAAACGTGCACCTTTTCGAGATGCATTAATGTCTAAAACGCCTGCAAACACAGCAGGTTGATTCGCTACAATACCCACAGAAATTCCGTTGAAACGTGCAAATCCAACCACCAAATTTTGTGCAAAATAACGATGAACTTCCATAAATTCACCGTTGTCAACGATAGCTTTAATGACTTCCTTGACATCATAAGGTTTGTTCGGATTATCCGGAATAATCGAATTGAGCGAATCCTCCAAACGGTCGATAGGATCACTGCAAACAACGTTTGCAACTTCTTCCAAATTGTTTTGAGGCAAATAGGAGAGGAGTTTGCGAATCATCGCCAACCCTTCCTGTTCGTTCTCACAAACGAAGTGGGTAACGCCCGATTTCGATGCGTGAACCATGGCTCCACCAAGTACGTCCTCAGTTACATCTTCGTTGGTTACGGTTTTCACAACTTTCGGACCGGTTACAAACATATAACTGTTCTCTTTCGACATCATAATGAAATCGGTGAGGGCAGGGGAGTACACCGCACCGCCGGCACAAGGTCCGAATATCGCCGAAATCTGAGGAATGACGCCTGATGCCATGATGTTGCGTTGAAAAATTTCGGCATAGCCTGCCAAACTTTGAACGCCCTCTTGAATACGTGCACCGCCCGAATCATTGATTCCAATCAACGGAGCACCGGCTTTCAACGCCATATCCATCACTTTGCAAATTTTCTTGGCAAATGTTTCCGAAAGTGAACCGCCAAATACGGTGAAATCTTGTGAGAACACATACACCAAACGCCCGTCAATTGTACCATAACCGGTAACTACACCATCTGACAAAAACGTTTGTTTTTGCATGTCGAAATCGGTGCAACGATGGGTTACGAACATATCAAATTCCTCGAAAGAACCTTCATCTAAAAGGAGTTCGATACGTTCGCGAGCAGTCATTTTGCCTTTTGCGTGTTGTGCATCAATGCGATTTTGGCCGCCGCCGAGTCTTGCTTTTGCCCGCTTGTCGAGCAATTGCTGAATTTTGTCTTCGAATGTCATATTAATAGTTTTTTAATTTTTACTGCAAAATTCCGTCAACACTCCAAACGTAGATTTTGGATGTAAAAAGCCGATATTCAAGCCTTCCGCACCTTTACGTGGAGTCTTGTCGATGGTGGCAATGCCTTTGTTTTCCATAGCTTTCAGAGTGTCCGCCGTATTGTCAACAGCAAAAGCAATGTGATGAACTCCCGGACCTTTATTGGCAACAAATTTGCCGATAGGTCCTTCCGGATCAGTGCTCTCCAAAAGTTCGATTTTGGTGTCGCCAACTTGAAAAAACGCAACTTTTACCTTTTGTTCGGCGACCTCTTCAATCGCATAACATTTCAAATTAAGTACATCTTCATAGTACTTGATAGCCTCATCAAGATTCGCAACTGCAATCCCAATGTGTTCAACATGAGTAGGTTTCATAATATCTAGAATTTAATTTTGTATAAGAAAAATGAAAATAAAAACAACTGTGCAAAGTTACAACAAGTTTTTCAAAAAATCAAGTGTTTTGTAAATTTTATTTTGTGCATTGAAAAAATTTGTAAAATTCAAAAAAAAATGGTAACTTTGCAGGTTGACTTAAAAAATATACTTGTTCTATGAAAAAAATTACATTGATTGTGTTGCTTGCTCTGAGTTGGCAAGTCAGTGCACGGACTTTCGAAACATCTGACTTCAAAAGAAACGAATTGAAAATAGATGTTGCTTGGCTCATCTTTGAACCTGCTATGAAAGTGGAATATGAACGCTTTCTCAATAAATCAAGTTCGTTTGGTGCAGTCGGATTTCTCGGTTTTAGTTCGGCTGATGATAATCTCTTTGAACAACAATTGTTGGGGACTTATCGTTTATATTTTGGAAAAAATCCCATGCAAGGCTTTTTCTTTGAAGGGCATTTGGGTGTAACGTCAGGGGTTTATCAACACAGACTTTCAGATGGATTTTGGAGCGAAACAGAAGATAGGTCATACACGGCATTTGGTTTTGGGATCGCACTTGGCTGGAAGTGGTGTATACCCAAACAAGGCATAGTATTTGATTTATTTTATGGTGGTGGTCGATTGATTCATAATGATGCAGGATTTTATCCCCGTTTCGGATTTTGTTTAGGAAAACGTTTTTAATTTGCATAAAAATTTTAAGTTATGAAAAAAATTATCTCAATAACATTATTGTTTATACTAAGTTTGCAAACTTATGCACAAATTTATGAAACATCAAATTTCAAAAGAAACGAACTAAAGGTAGATGTTTTATACCCCTTAATAGTGAAAACTCTGAAAGTAGAATATGAGTATTTCTTGAGTGATATAAGTTCGTTTGGTGTAGTGGGTTTCTATAATTTGGGCGACCATGAATACCAAAATTTCAAAACTCAAGTATTAGCAACCTACCGTCTATATTTTGGGGAAGAACCTGTATCCGGTTTCTTTTTTGAAGGTAATTTAGGAGTAACTTCAGGGAGATATGACGAAGGAGCAGGAATTCAAATTCAAATTGGCACTCGGCAACCTATAGAAAATCCGTATACAGCATTTGGCGTGGGTTTCGCATTGGGATGGAAGTATGTCATTCCTAAATCAGGTGTTACGTTGGACTTGCTATGCGGTGCCGGTCGAATGTTGGGTAAAAATAATATCGGTTTTTACACACGCTTTGGTGTTACTGTTGGAAAACGTTTTTAATATATGTACGAAGTTTTGAAAAAGGAGTGTGTCGCTCCGCAAATTTATGTGATGGATGTGTTTGCTGAACGCCTTGCAAAATCAGCCAAACCCGGACAATTTTTGATCGTTATTTTGGAAAAAAACGGCGAACGAATTCCATTGACGATTTGCGATTATGATGCGGAAAAAGGTACGCTTACCATCGTGTTTCAAGTGGTTGGAAAATCTACCGAAAAAATGTCGAAACTCAATGTTGGCGATGCTTTCACGGAAGTAGTCGGACCACTCGGATTACCCTCCGAATTTATTGATGAACCGATGGAAACGCTCGCCACAAAAAAGATATTATTCGTAGCCGGAGGCGTTGGAACCGCACCTGTTTATCCGCAAGTGAAATGGCTAAACGAGCACGGCATTCAAGCCGATGTAATCATTGGTGCAAGAAATAAAGACCTGCTTTTTATGACGGACGATATGCGGAACATAGCGAAAAATCTATATGTTGCGACTGATGACGGTAGTGCAGGATTTCACGGACGTGTAACCGACCTCATCACGGATCTGTTAGAAAAACAAGGCAAACACTACGATGAAGTGATTGCCATCGGACCGATGATTATGATGAAATTTGTGTCGGAACTCACAAAAAAATACGGGATAAAAACGATTGTCAGCCTCAACACGCTGATGGTTGATGGCACGGGAATGTGCGGTGCATGCCGCGTTACCGTTGCTGGAAAGGTCAGATTTTCTTGTGTTGAGGGTCCGGAATTCGACGGTCATCAGGTGGATTTTGACGAGGCTCTCCGCCGACAAGGTATGTACCGAACGTTTGAAATAGCAAAAGATACAGACGATCACAAATGCAATTTAACACCTGCGGTGGAATCTACTACAACACCCGAACCTCATGGCGAACCGTTGTCCAAACCCAAGTCCCGCGTGCCCGTCCGCAATCAAGACCCCATCGCTCGTTCCAAAAATTTCGAAGAAGTTTGCTACGGTTACAACCAAGATGAAGCCATACGCGAAGCCCAACGTTGCATCTCGTGCAAGAATCCGAAATGTGTGACCGGATGTCCTGTAGCCATTGATATTCCTGCGTTTATAGCGGAAGTCAAAAAAGGAAATTTCGAAGAAGCCGCAAAAATTATTGCCAAAGATTCGGCGTTGCCTGCTGTGTGCGGACGTGTGTGCCCGCAAGAAACACAGTGCGAAGGCGTGTGCATTCTCGGTGTGAAAGGCGAACCTGTCGACATTGGAAAATTGGAACGTTTTGTTGCCGATTGGTCAAGAGAAAAAGGACTTTCATTCACCGAAAAAGCGGAATCAAAAAATCAGAAAATCGCTGTCATTGGTAGTGGTCCCGCAGGTTTGACCTGTGCAGGAGATTTGGCAAAAATGGGCTACGAGGTAACGATTTTTGAAGTGCTGCATGAAGCGGGAGGCGTACTGGTGTACGGCATTCCGGAGTTTCGGCTGCCGAAAGCCGTCGTGCGATATGAAATAGAAAACCTCAAAAAATTGGGTGTGAAAATTGAAACCAATGTGGTTGTCGGAAAGACGATAACCATCGATGATTTGTTAGATAGAGAGGGCTTTTCCGCTGTGTTTATCGGTTCGGGAGCAGGACTTCCGAAGTTCATGAATATCCCCGGCGAAACGCTCAACGGCGTTGTTTCTGCAAACGAAATTCTTACTCGTGCCAACCTGATGAAAGCCATCGAACCCAATGCCCAAACGCCGCTATTTGTCGGCAAAAAATTAGTTGTTGTCGGTGGTGGCAATGTGGCGATGGACGCGGCTCGCGTAGCCAAACGTATGGGTGCCGAAACTCACATTGTGTATCGTCGCACAGAGGCTGAAATGCCCGCACGTGTAGAGGAATTGCACCATGCTCGCGAAGAGGGCGTCATCTTTAATGTTCTGACGAATCCGGTCGAAATTTTGGGTGATGAAAATGGTTGGGTAAAAGGTCTCAAATGTATTCGCATGGAACTCGGAGAACCCGACCAATCGGGCAGAAGGAGCCCCATTGAAATTCCAAATTCGGAATTTGTGATCGATGCCGACGCTGTCGTAATGTCACTCGGAACTTCGCCAAACCCGCTGATAGCAAGCACTACAAAAGGATTGGACATAAATAAATGGCAGTGTATCGTTGCTGATGAAACTACCGGACAAACATCTCGACAGGGTGTTTTTGCAGGTGGCGATGCCGTTACAGGTGCCGCAACTGTAATCCTTGCGATGGGTGCCGGACGTGCCGCCGCAAAGGGAATCGACAAATTCATAAATCATAAATCATAATTCATAAAATCCCATGAAATTCACAAAAAAAAGACTATTCTCAATCCTCGCTTTGCTCATTCTATGTTTGGCAATCAACAGGTATGCACATCTCCAACAGCATCTATTAGCTGATAGAGGTTCCGAAGAACCGCAAATGGTAATGACCGAGCAAGAAATTCCGGCAGGAGCAACCGTATTTGAAGCGAGAGAACCCCAACATAGAGGCTGGGACGGCGATACGCCTTTGGAAATCACGGTTTCCGAAGACGGAAAAATTGCATCTGTAAAATTTTTACCCAACAACGAAACGCCTGAGTGGATCAGACTTATCGAAAACAGAGGGTTTATGAATTCGTGGAACGGACTCACGCCTTGCGAAGCAGTCGGACATCACGTAGATGCCTTGTCCGGTGCGACTATAACGACAGTTGCAGTCATTGCTACCCTTCGTGATAATTTGCACAAACGCATCGAATCAGGCGAAATCGAATGTCTCGAACCTGTTGTCGTTGCTGAAAAAAGCAAAACTTTTGATTTCAAATTATTAGCATCGTTGGGAGTTCTTGCACTTGCTTTATTCAGTTTCTTTTTTCCGAAAAAAGCACACCCGATTCGCCTGTATTTATTGGCACTTTCAGTGATCATACTCGGATTTTGGCAAGGACAATATCTATCGGTTACCTACTTTTTCAATGTGCTGAGTCGGGGCTTTAATTGGACGGTTTGGATAATTCCGATCATGACGATTTTAGCATTTTTACTACCGCTAATTACCAAAAAGAATTTTTATTGTATGTACGTCTGTCCGTACGGTGCAGCACAAGAATTGATTGCAAAATTGAATAAAAAGCACATAAAAATTTCGCAAGAATTATACAAAAAATTGATTAGGTTACGCCCCGCATTTTTACTTGTGATTATCGTGTTATTATTTGCGGGAATTCTTTCGGACTTCGCGAATTTCGAGCCGTTTGGAGGATTTATGTTGAATGTTAACTTATGGATTCCGATGATTATCGCAGGAGTTTTCTTGCTGATTTCACTACTCATTCCAAAGTTTTGGTGCAAATACTGTTGCCCAACAGGATACATGATCGATATGACGAGAAATTTCTAAACAACTTCGCCTTTCAGCGTAATTGCACTGCAATCGGTGATTTTGACATGGACATAATCGCCGATTTTTTCGTTGGTACGTGTGAAAACAACTACTTTATTTTGTGAATTTCTCCCGAAATAACGCCGGTCGGATTTCTTGGAAACGCCTTCTACCAACACTTCGAACGTTTGTCCGACATCGGCTTGATTGCTTTTCAAAGAAAGTTCTTGTTGCTTATTGATAATCTCCGTTAAACGGCGTGATTTCACGTCTTCCGGAACATCATCGAGATAATTTTTCGCTGCAAAAGTGTTCGGACGTTCCGAATATTTGAACATGAACGCAGACGAAAATCTCACGGTTTCCATGATGTTGAGTGTGTTTTGATGATCGTCTTCCGTTTCTCCGCAAAAGCCTGCAATGAGATCTGTTGAAATGCTGCAATCCGGCAAATAACGCCGAATAGCAGAGATTCGATCCAAATACCAAGCGGTATCATATTTGCGTTTCATCTTTTTCAAAACAGCGTCACTGCCCGACTGAATCGGCAAATGAATCGCTTTGCAAATGTTCGGATATTGGCTCATGGTTTGCAATAATTCATCACTCAAATCTTTCGGGTGTGATGTCGCAAAACGTATGCGGAGTAGGGGATTGACTTGGGCTACACGTGCCAAAAGTTGTGCAAAATTTACCTCATTATACCGATACGAATTCACGTTTTGCCCTAACAACGTGATTTCTCGATAACCTTGCTCGAATAATTTTTGGGCTTCGTTCACAATCGTTTCAAAATCTCGACTTCGCTCTTTCCCGCGTGTGTAGGGCACTACACAATACGCACAAAAATTTTCACAACCACGCATAATCGCAATAAATGCCGAAACTTGATTATCTCCAACACGAACAGGCTCAATTTCTGCATACGTTTCTTCCTCTGAAAGTAGAACGTTTACGGCTTTTTCGCCCGTTTCAACCGTATTCAATAAATTAGGCAAATCGCGATAAGCATCAGGTCCAACCACCAAATCCACCGATTGTTGAAGTTGCATCAATTCCTCTTTCAAACGCTCTGCCATACAGCCCAAAATCCCGATTTTCAAGTGCGGTTTTTTCTTTTTCAAAAAACTGAATTCCTGCAAACGATTCAACACACGCTGCTCCGCATGATCACGAATCGAACACGTGTTCATCAAAATAATATCCGCCTCTTTGTAATGTTCAATCGGTGTATAACCCGCAGAAATCAGGACAGAATGCACAATCTCGCTGTCCGAAAAATTCATCTGACAACCATAAGTTTCGATAAAAAAAGTCTTATTCATTCTGCAAAGATACGAATTTTTTTTGAACTTTTCTTAATACTTTTTTTGAGAGCAAAAAAAGTATTCAAAAAAACTCTTTGCAGGAAATACGTCGCCGCTCCGCTCTGACATTTCCTGCGATAACGTATTCGTCGCTACGCTCCTCATGGTTTAATACGCTTCGCCCCCTCGTCGTCATGTCGAGCGTAGCGAAGCGAAGTCGAGACATCCGGCTATTGACCGTTTCGAATTCTGTCGGCGATACGCCCCGTAGGGGCGATATATTGGTAGAAAAATCATAGCCCTCCATCATCGTTGTCCCGTAGGGACAAAATATCACGTCCCTATGGGACGTTTTTTGGGGTGGTAGGTAGCACGTTTTCTACCAATATCCGACCCCTACGGGGTCGACATCGTAGGGGCGTATTGCATACGCCCTCGTTGGCGGTTGTGGCAAATGCAATCGTAGGGGTCGAAAATTTTCGACCCCTACACAAACCTGCATCTAACGGACACAACGCAGGGCGAACCCGTTAGTCTCATCGTTGATGTCCTGCGGGTAGACATTCGATGCATTGTAGCGCAGGTAGAACGCACTCGCGGCGCTGCTCTCTGAGGACGACCAGTAG
Organism: Bacteroidales bacterium; assembly: GCA_009777915.1. GTDB lineage: Bacteria > Bacteroidota > Bacteroidia > Bacteroidales > P3 > WRKV01. Next base: position 17,542 of record WRKV01000038.1, read on the forward strand.
TAAGAATGCGCATTCGACAGACCGCTCATGGCCGCAGTAAAGCGGGAGCCCCCCCAATTTCCGGCGGCGGTGCCGGTATATTTCTGATCAGTTCCTGTCCCCGTCCATCCGTTCTCATCGGAATCTACACTGCGACCTAAGCCCGTGCCCCCCAAAGCTACATCCAAATTCACAAAGTCCTGACAAGTAGGAACCCGCCAAGGCGAAGGACAAAGGTCGTCTTGATAACGCATCACATAACACCACGAGAAGTAATGAACTCCAGAACCGTTAGTGGAATTGCGACAATCGGCATCTACGTTACTGACGCTCCAACCCGTTTTATTGCAACCGGTAGTCGTTACAGCATCCGACCAAACTTGAATAATCCCATTACCGGAAATCGTGCGAGCGCGGGTATTGATATTAGGTGCACCTCCCCAACTTACCGTTCCCGGAGCAACACCTTCAGTGCCCGTACAATAGGCTACACCCGTTGCTTCTGCATAGGAATTGCAGGTCGGTGGTGTCACCACCGCTTTCACCTCCCTTAGCCCGCTGATTTCGGAGCGAACGGTTCCGCAAAGGTTGGTGGCAGCAAGATGATAGTAGCGTTTGCCTACAATGTTATTTGGTATGGTGACCGGTAACCGGTAACCGGTAACCGGTGACCCTATAGCCGTGCGTCCGGTGATGGTGTCGGGGGCAGTAGTGTAATACCATTGCAAGGTGGGATTTGTTCCGGTAAAGGTTGCTGAAAGGCTATCGGGACAGAATGCCGTGCCTTGTGGCACAATCAAATCCGCGGTGTTGGGATGGGTTACAAACTTGACAGGTTCGACGATGGTGATGCTTGCTGTGCTTGCAGCACTTGTACCACAAGCATTGTGAGCAACTACAGTGAACTGATGTTCGCCTGCAACCGTGCCTGCATTGGTGATGCTAAGCACGTTGGACGTGCTGCCGGTTGCCGTGATGCCGGTTGCTGTGGCAGGGAGTGTCCAGGTGTAGATTACGCCGCCGACAGCGGGCACAGTGGCTGTGAAACTTCCCTCCGAACAAACCGTAGCAGGGCTAAAGGTGATGCTACCCGGCGTAGCAGGTGCAGGACAATTCGGAACGATATCCCGAACGCAACGCAGAGCACGTCCGTCATACTTATTGCTGCCGGTTTGCATGTCGACGTTGCCGTTGAAGTAGACACCACGACCGGTCGTAGTGGAAGCCTCTGAGGACGACCAATAGCGTGCCCCCGAGCTTTGCAATACACCTGAGCCATTGCTGAACCCGGTATAAGCACCTCCCCAAAACTGTACGGCATCGCCGGACGTGGCGACAAGTTTACCACTCACTTCGATAGCATTGCTACCGGTACGGTTGAAACCCGTTCCGCCA
>WRKV01000039.1 GCA_009777915.1 Bacteroidales bacterium
TTCCAATATCATATTTCCGTTTTGAAATCGCCGATGCCATTCAAGTTGGGCATAGATATTTTTGGAAACACCGATCGTTTCAGATATCGCATGGTCAGTCCGAAATTCCGGCGTATGGATTCGCCCGCCGTTTCAATCGAATTGGAAAATCGAACCATCAGTGTCCAAGGCGAAATCCGTCGCTTATTGGAACACGAATTCAAGCAAATCGTCGGGCAGACTGAAGATTAGGACTTTGTAAATAAAAAAAAAGAGCGACATTGTCGCTCTCTTTCTTGTTATTTCGGCAATCGTCCGAGATAAGCGAGGATTCCGCCGTCGACATAAAGAACATGTCCGTTGACGAAATTCGAGGCTTCGGATGCGAGGAAAATCGCAGGTCCTACCAAGTCATCGGTTTTTCCCCAACGTGCAGCCGGAGTGCGACTTTTGATGAATTGATCGAACGGATGTCCGGGTTCGCGAAGCGGTGCGGTTTGCGGAGTTTCGATGTAACCCGGTCCAATACCATTGACTTGAATCCCGTGTTCTGCCCATTCGCAAGCCAAATTTTTGGTCAGCATTTTCAAGCCTCCTTTTGCTGCAGCATAAGCGGAAACAGTTTCGCGACCCAATTCGCTCATCATCGAACAAATGTTGATAATTTTTCCGGAATTTTTGGCAATCATACCCGGAGCAACGGCTTTCGACATGATGAACGGACCGTTCAAATCAATGTCAATAACCAATCGAAATTCGGCAGCCGACATTTCTGTAGCCGGCGTACGACGGATGATTCCGGCGTTGTTCACCAAAATATCAATCACACCAACTTCTTTCGAAATTTTGGCGATATGTTCGTTAACCTGATCTTCGTTGGTAACATCAAACACATAACCGTGAGCCGTGATGCCATCGGCTTTGTAGGCTGCGATGCCTTTATCAACAAGTTCTTGATTAAGATCGTTAAACACGATAGTTGCACCGGCACCTGCCAAACCTTTGGCAATTGCATAGCCGATTCCATAAGACGCACCTGTAATTAGGGCGATTTTTCCTTTTAATGAGAATGTATTCATAATATCTAATTTTTTTTAACGTAAATCTAAAATTGCACAGCCATCTACATCGCCGTAGTTAAGGTTTTCGCCACCCATACCCCAAATGAAAGTATAACTTGCAGTTGCGGCGGCAGAGTGAATACTCCAATTCGGAGAAATCACGGCTTGTTCGTTGTGCATCCAAATATGGCGTGTTTCTTGTGGTTCGCCCATAAGGTGCAACACCGCTTGATCTTGTGGCACTTCGAGATAGAAATACCACTCCATTCTGCGGTCGTGAACGTGTGCCGGCATGGTGTTCCATACAGAGCCGTTTTTCAATTCGGTCATACCCAATTGAAGTTGGCACGTTTCAACGGTTGTGTTCACAATCAGTTTGTTGATCACACGTTCGTTGCACGTTTCACTTGATCCCAGCGGAACGATTTCGGCTTCTGCCAACGTTACTTTTTTATTCGGACATTCGCGGTGAGCCGGCGTTGAAACGAAATAAAAACGTGCAGGAGATTTTGCATCGCTACTGCTAAACTTCACGTCTTTGTTGCCTTTTCCGAGATACAACGCTTCTTTGAAACCAAGTTCGTAGGTTGTTCCGTCAACGGAAACAATGCCGATGGCTTGTCCGACGTTTACAATTCCGATTTCTCTTCTTTCGAGGAAATACTCTGCTTTTAGCGGGTCGATGGCTTCGAGCGGTAATGGTTTTTCAACAGGCACTGCCCCACCTGCGATAACGCGGTCGTAGAGCGAATAAACCATGTTTACTTCGTTAAGTTTCATAACATTTTCAAACAAAAAATGATCACGAAGTTTTTGTGTGTCGTAGTTTTTTACATCACTTGGATGAGCCGCATGGCGTACTTGATAGTTTGTCATAGTTGTTTTTTTTAGGTTGATAATTTATATTTAGTTTTAAGTTTACACGAATGCAAGTGCAAAGATACGAAAAAAAAACCGAAATAGCAATGTTTCGGTTTTTTTTGATTAAAAAATAACTTTCGACAAGCTCAGCAAGCGAGCCTTGCCTCTACAATTATCTTTATTTTGCGTTGATATATTCGAATGTTTGGGTTGATTGCTCTATCGGATCCGGAGAGGAGTCACTGATATAGGTATAAGTGCAAGTTAAGACATAACCATCTGCATCTGTTGTGTAGACAAAATTATCATAGTTTGAACTGCCCACTCTTTGTATTTGAGAAACCATATATCCGGATTTAGAAAAGTCCCATCCCAAATGAAACCAAATAAGCCAATCAGGAACATTGACATGACGGAAAACAGATTTTACAGTGGAATAGGTGAAATTGGTTTCGCTCCTATAGTCCTCCTCGCCATCATAAGTACTGATATAAATAATCTTTGTCATGTTGCCGTCTGCGTTGTAACTAAAGCTTTCTTCACTGAAAGAACTACTTTCCTCGCCCCAAGTATTTTTGGTTACTCGTCCGTTAGCATCAATGGTTAGAAACGAGACAGTGTCCCTTCCACCGTCTCTCTCGAGAACTCTAAATACTTGATTGCCGCTATATTCCATTAGGTTTTCGCTGCTATTCAGAACCGCCCCCGTCGAGGAGTATTCCGTAAATACATACTTCGTAGGAGCGTTGCTGTTGCCGCTGTATGAAAAGACAAAATCTTCTCTCTCCCCGCTGGGACTTATCCAGGAACTTTTGGTCATTCGATTTTGACCATCATATTCGAAAGCCTGAATAGAGTTTTGAGGGTTGCCATCCCCGTCAATCCTGGGATGCGTGATTTTTGAGAGAAGTTTGTTTGTTTCTCCGTTCTTGTCTTTGTTGCAGGCACCAAAGAGCATGGCAAGCACTGCGAGTGGTAAAAATAATTTTTTCATAATTTTTTTTGTTTTTTGATTGTTTTTATTTAGGTTATTTTGAATTACGCATATATTAAAAGATTTGCAAAGTTACAAAAAAATTTTGAAATAACAAAAAAAGTCGTATCTTTGCAGTCAAAATAAAAAAAATATGAACCCAATTCAAATGGTTGACTTGAAAAGTCAATACCAAAACATCAAATCCGAAGTAGATCGAGGTATTCAGGAAGTCTTAGATACATCTGCGTTTATCAATGGTCCGGCGGTGAAACGCTTTCAAGAAAATTTAGAGAAATATCTTGATGTCAAACACGTGATTCCTTGTGCGAACGGCACAGATGCTTTGCAAATTGCGTTGATGGCTCTTGATTTGAAGTCCGGTGATGAAGTTATTACGACAACATTTACGTTTGTTGCAACGGCGGAAGTCATTGCTTTGCTTGGTTTGACGCCTGTTTTGGTGGATTGTGATCCACACACTTTCAACATGGATTTGCACGCGTTGGAAAAAGCCATTACACCGAAAACCAAAGCGATTATTCCTGTGCATTTGTTCGGACAATCTTGCGATATGGAATTCATCATGGCTTTGGCGAAAAAACATAATTTGTTTGTGATCGAAGATGCGTGTCAGTCGATTGGTGCGGATTTTATTTATTCGGACGGTCGAAAACAAAAAACCGGAACTATCGGAAACGTAGGCTGTACCTCGTTTTTTCCGTCTAAAAATCTCGGTTGTTACGGCGATGGAGGTGCCATGTTTACCAACGATGATGCACTTGCCGACAAACTTCGCGTGATTGCGAATCACGGTATGAAAGTGCGATATTATCACGATGAAATCGGCGTCAACTCTCGTTTAGACAGCATTCAAGCCGTAGTTTTAGATGCTAAGTTAAAACATTTGGATACCTACAATTTGAATCGTTCCAAAGCTGCAGCCTTTTATTCATCGGCATTTGCGAAGAGCGACAAACTTACAATTCCGGCTGTTGAAAAAAAATCAACCCATGTTTGGCATCAATATACGTTACAACTTCACGACAGTGTAAATCGCGACGAACTCATCAAACACCTTTCGGAAAAGGGTATTCCGGCGATGATATATTATCCGGTTCCGCTTCATCAGCAAAAAGCCTATCGCGACCAACGCTACAAAGACGGCGATTTCCCGATTTCCGAACAATTGGCGAAAACGGTGTTAAGTTTGCCGATGCACTCGGAACTGACGGAAGAACAGTTGACGCATATTACTAATGCCGTTTTGGAAGGAATTAAATAATTTACGATTTACCATTTACAATTTACGTTGTACCTCTTGCTAAGGGCGAAGCAAAATAGTAAATAGTAAATCCGGAAATCGTAAATCGCTTGGCTCTGTAGTTCAATGGATAGAACGAAAGTTTCCTAAACTTTAAATTCGAGTTCGATTCTCGGCGGAGCTACGAAAGCCCGTGCCAGCGGGGAATTTAATTTACAATTTACCATTTACGATTTGGCGAAACGTAAATTGTACATTGGTAAATCGTACATTGAAACAACTATTCACTAATCACTATTCACTCTTGGGCGAGGCATGCCTCGCCCCTACACAAAAAATTTTGATTTTTCAAATTTTTTTTGTATCTTTGCAGTCAGAAAACAACAAAGTGTGGGAAAGAGGTAGAACACTCTTTTTGCTGTCCGCTTTGATATGGGAAGTCCCGATAATTCATGTAGTGATTATCGGGCTTTCTATTTCCATTACTTCGTACGAATACGCGTTACTTGTTCCGACGGGATATGCCTTTACGGTTATTTTTACGGGATACACGTTGTGCTCATAATCAATCGCTCCGTAGAAACGCTGAATTTCCTTGATGTCGAGGTTATGGTTTTTATCTTGGTATGTCTCTTTCAGAATAGAGGTTTCGATTAAGGCAGGCAATTGGGTTAATGCCGACAAATGAGCGTCTTTATCTGCACTTTTTAGAACAGCAGATGCACTTAGATACTTTTTGATGGCTCGTCCTGATACACTTATATCCTCGTTACTATGCACGTTTTTGTAAGTTCCCACAATGTTTTTCTTTGCCCATAATTTTGCTTCATCAAAATTTTTGAAGTTGTGTTTGGGTGTGCTTACAGGTGTTGTTCTTTCGAGCATTTGCCCGATGGTAAGGCTTTTTGAGAGAGGGTCAAGGTCTTTTTTATTCATGCTTTTTGATTTTTTTTTGCAAAGGTAAGCACTTCCTGCCAAAAAAACAAGAAATCTTAACGCATTTTAAGAAAAAAACGGTAATTTTAACACTTTTTAAGAAAAAACACTGCCTCGCCCCCACGCAAAAAAAATTTGCTTTTTCAAAAATTTTTCGTATCTTTGCACCGTCATTTTGCCTAATCGCACTCGAACATCCAATTCAAAAAAGATTTAAGGCTTTTGATAATTACCTAATGGGTAAAGTGGTGTACCATAGCGTACATTCACTTTGTTTAGGTAGTTGGTTTTGGATGACCAGAGTGCGTACAGAGTAAGGTGTACGCTTTTTTTATATCAAAGTTCGAAAAACCAATTAAAAAAATATTAATTAAAAGCGATAGGTGGAATGCTTAATAATACCGCAAAAAGCAACATGAAAAAAACATTGAAATTATTAACCCTAATAACTGTTTTCGGCAGTTTGTTTTTAACCACAAGTTGTAACAAAGACGATGACAAAAATCCATTTGTCGGAACGTGGAAAATGACAGAAACCGGTTGGTATTCAATAACGACATTTAATGCAAATATGTCTTTCGTTGAAACTATTTACGAACCCGGTGAGCCCAATGAAGTAAATAATGGTACTTACAGTTATGTGGAAAGCTCTAAAACACTCACAATGATTATTAAAGGTCAATCAATCGTGTTTTCTTATGTTTTTTCGGGAAATACGTTAGTAATTACAAGAAACGGAGCAAGTGCAACGTTAGTAAAACAATAACGAATTTCTTAGACGGCGAAAGTAAAACCTTTCGCCGTTTTTTTTATTACGCAAAAAAAACAAAAAAACTTTTCCAATTCCAAAAAAAATTCGTATCTTTGTACCCATGAAGTATTACATTTTTCTTGGGTTACTGATTTTTGTTTCCTGCACCAAACAGCCGCAATTCGTGCGGATTTCCGGCGAAGCGTTGGGTACGTATTACACCGTTTCGTATTATGACACGGAAGGCAGAATTTTTCATTCTGAAATAGATTCTTTACTCAAAAATTTTCTTTGTGTGGCATCGCTTCACGAAACAAATTCGGAAATCAATGCGGTGAACCATAATCAGGAAATCGTTGTCAGTTTGATGTTTCAAGATATTTTCGAAAAAGCCGTTTCGATCAGCGAAATTTCCGATGGGGCGTTCGATTTCACTATCGGACCTTTGGTTCGAGCCTATGGTTTTTGGAACAAAGCTCGCGAAGAAATTACCGATGCAAAAATTGCTGAGTATCTGAAATTAGTTGATTTTAGAGGCATTTCCATTGTTAACGGAAACGTTTTCAAAAAAAATCCCGACATCCAAATTGATTTCAACGCCATTGCAAAAGGCTACGTAGTCGATATTGTCGGCGAATTTTTGGAAGAAAACGAGATCAAAACTTATCTGGTCGATATCGGTGGTGAAGTGTTAGGAAAAGGTCGAAAACCCAATGGCGATTGTTGGCGTGTAGGCATTGAAAAACCTGCCGAAAACAATGATTCCGACCGAGAAGTTGAACACGTTATCGAACTTTGCAATGCTGCATTGGCAACCTCCGGAAGTTACCGAAAATACTACGAAAAAGACGGCAAACGTTATTCTCACACGATTGACCCGACAACCGGAAAGTCCGTTGAACACTCGCTTTTAAGCGTAACCGTGAGAGATTCTACAACTTGGCGAGCCGACGCTCTCGCTACAGCCATGATGGTTCTCGGCGTTGAAAAATCATTGCAGCTTCTCGAAAAATTACCCGGCGTAGAGGCGTTTTTTATTTCCGACAACGATGACGGAACGTTTGTAATTACGAAAAGTAGCGGGTTTTAAGGATTTTTTAATTATTTTTCGTATCTTTGCACGATGTTACGTCAATCACTACATATCAAACAACTTCAAAAACTTTCGCCGCAACAAATTCAGTTGATGAAATTGTTGCAAGTGCCAACGTTGGAACTTGAACAACGCATCGAACAGGAACTTGAAGAAAATCCGGCATTGGAAGAAGTTAGCAAAGATATCGATTCTGAACATGACGAATCTCCTGAAAATACAGAAAACTCAAACCATACAGACGATTTCGACATTCGAGATTATTTAGACGAAGACGATGTTGCAGAATATAAATTATATACCAACAATCGCTCTTCGGATCATGAAAATTTAGATATGCCAATTTCGGATTCCTTAGGATTCATCGACTATCTGCTCTCTCAATTTCGATTGTTGTCCGATTCCGAAACCGAACGTTCTATCGGCGAAATCATTATTGGAAACATCGACGAAAATGGGTATTTGCAACGCGAATTGCCTGCTATTGTTGATGATTTGGCGTTTTCTCAACATGTGTTTACGGATTTGAAAACCGTCGAAACGGTTTTGAAAAAAATCCAAACCCTCGACCCATCGGGCGTTGGAGCACGTAACTTGCAAGAAAGTTTACTGCTACAATTGCAACGAAAAAACGGACATGAATTAGCGGAACAAGTTTTATCTCGAACATTTGATGCGTTCATCAACAAACGTTACGACCAAATTTTACATCGTCTAAACATCTCGGAAACACAGTTGTCACAAGCCATTCAAGAAATCAAAACCTTGAATCCGAAACCCGGAAGTGCGTATAGCGACTCAACCAAAATCAGTAGCCAAACCGTGATTCCGGACTTTATTGTAACCCCCGAAAACGACAGTTTCGAAATCATTCTGAACTCTCGAAACGCACCGGAACTGCGGGTTAGCAAAGATTATGCCGAACTGTTGCAAACCTATTCGGAAAGTCAGCAAAAAACTCAAGCACAAAAAGATGCGGTTACTTTTGTTCGACAAAAAATAGACTCTGCCAAATCATTTATCGAAGCCATCAAACTTCGGCAGTACACGCTTTTGGGAACGATGGAAGCCATCGTAGATTTGCAATCCGATTATTTCAGAAACGGTGATATCACCACGCTCAAACCCATGAAAATGCAGGACGTTGCGGATTTGATCGGGTTAGATATTTCGACCATTTCGCGAGTGGTTAACAGTAAATATGTGCAATCGCCGTTTGGTGTTTTTCTGCTCCGTGACTTGTTTTCCAACGCTGTTTCCAACGAAACGGGCGATGATGTTACCTCAGCCGAAATCAAGGCTCAAATCGCCGAAATTATTAACGGAGAAAACAAAAAAAATCCGATGAACGATGATGCAATTACGACTATTTTAGCCGAAAAAGGTTATAGTTTGGCACGACGAACAGTCGCTAAATACCGCGAGGGACTTGGGTTTGGTGTGGCTCGACTGCGAAAAATTATTTAATTTGTCGGCGATTTAATTCTTCGTGATAAGTTTTGGCATTTCGCAAATGCTCGGCGTATGTTTTCGCAAACGCATGATACCCCGAAAAGTCCGCTCTGGCACAGAAAAACAAGTATTCGGTATTCGCAGCATTCAACACTGCGTCCAATGAAACTATCGAAGGAAAACAAATCGGACCCGGTGGCAAACCCTTGTAAATATAGGTGTTGTAGGGCGAGTCATGTTGTAAGTGCACATTCAAAATTCGTCGCAATTCAAAATCCCCCAAACCATATTTCACAGTCGGATCGGCTTGCAACAACATTCCTGTCCGCAACCGATTCAAATAAACCGATGCCACAATAGGTTTTTCGTCGTTTTTTCTGCTTTCTTCCTCAACGATTGACGCTAAAATACTCACCTCAATCGGCGTCAAATTCTTGTTTTTGGCTTTGGTTTGGCGTTCATCATTCCAAAATTTTTCGTGTTCTTTTTGCATCCGTTCCACGAATTGTAGAGCATTCGTTGTCCACCATATTTCGTAGGTATTTGGAATAAAAATCGCTTTGATTTCGCGTTCGGAAAGTTGGTGTTTTTCCAAAAATTCCGGATTAAAAAACGCATTCATCAAACTTGCGGAATCCGCCTCTATCTGTGTACTTACGCGGCTTGCAAGTTGATTTAATGTTCGGATATTATTGAACGTTAGTTTGACCGGCGTTTGTCGTCCGCTCCGCAAGATATTAACCAATTGCCGATTGGTCATGCCTTTCCGAAGTTCGTAACGTCCCGGTTTCACATAGTTTTGATACGATTTTGCTCGTTGCCAAAAATTAAACGTTGTCCGATTTTTCAAAAAATCCTGCGTTTTCAAACTATCTTGAACGTTCTGAAACCCGCTACCTGTCGGGATATACAGAAATCCATCTTTTTGCACATTCGGAGCAAACATCACTAAATATGCACTCCATAAACCAATGCAGCCGATTATCAACAAACCGGCTGCACTGTAAATTAACGTTTTTTTCTTTCTTGCCATTATCTTACCGCATTCACAAACTCCGCAGTATTAGCGATTTTTTGAAATTCCACATCGGTTTGTGCTTGTTTTTTGAAGTCGGCATTGGTTTGTCTCAAATTCGAAACCACCTCGTTAACATTGTCTTCACGAGCAGCAAGAATCGCTTTCAAATAGAATGCTATGGGCGAATTTGGAGCCGTTGACAAGGTTTGTTTTGCCGCAGGGATATTGCCTGAAAGCATTTGTGCCAACGCCAAATTCAAGTTGCCCGGCTGATTTCCAAACGCCGCAATAGCACCGTTGTAATCGCCTTCTCTAATCAAAATCAAGCCTAAATTCTGACCCGCTTCAACACTGCCTCTACTTCTCGCATCGGTAAACCATCTTTTCGCTCCATCTATATCATCGCTGTTCAAAGCAACCACACCAAGATTATTCAACACAACGCCATTGTTGGGCGAAAGTTCATTGGCTTTTTTCAAATGAATTTCTGCGGTTTCGTATTTTCCGTCCTGAATGAAAAGGTAAGCCATATTGTTGCTTCCTCTCCAATCGTCTTGATAAATTTCCGCAGCAGCGGTATAAACATTCCATTTAGCCTCTTTCTCTTCCAACAGAGATGCGGCAAACAGAAGTTCTTCCACAGTCAATTCTTTGGAGTCGTTCAATGCCAAATCTTTCATTTCCTCATCGGTTTTCGCAGGAACCACCAATTCTATAACGAATTCCGTACGGCGAAGTGGTGGCAAAAGCACGTCTTCAATTTCCGGATAAATCACAATCATATTCCGCATTTCTTGCTCACGACGAGCACGGTCGGTGTTCGAACCAATCACGTTAAGAATTCGATCTCTTTCGCTAACATTCGACGCTCTGAGTGCTGTCATAAAACCGTCCCAATCTTCGCCTTTATGCTCAAGCGTTATCGGCAAATCTTTGGTCAATTCTCTTGCGGTGATACGTCTCGCACCCCTTGGTAATTGTGCATTGTGTGCTCTTACGGCATCGTCGATAACTTTTTTATACGCATCGCGAAGGTATTTGTCGCCCGTTCTTGAACGTTCTTTCGACAAATTTTCGTTGCGAAATTCTTCACCTTCCGGAGATGCCCAAGCGGTGATGGTAATCGATGCAATTTCTTGATCGCTCGCCAATGCTTTGCTCATTTCGGCAATCGCTGTTCTGGCTGATTCTGCCCTGTTTGTAGGCAAATTCGTGTTTAAGTTCCACAAATCTTTCGCAAAAAAGAGTGCTGATTTTTGGAAAATGTTTTTCGGTGGGGTATAATTATCTTTACCCAAACTCGGCGTTGCATCTGTGAAATCTACCAATTGAGGTGTAACATTTACACCCGTTGCGATGGTTTTTTCGCTAAGCGGAAGTGCACCTTTAACTGCCAAAGCATCTGTGTTTGTCGTTGGTACAGCGTTTTTCGCACGTTTCGCCACAAAGACCGTAGGGCTCACAATTAGTTTTGCATCTTTCAGTTCCGGTGCGAACGGAACGTCTTCGGTGTACGTAAATTTTCCACCGGTTCTCGGAATGGTTGTGCCTTGTAGGTCGTTTGCCGATTCGCCTTTCAAAACGATAGGTTTAAGCAACAGACTTCCACCGTCGTACTTCAATTCCGGTTGAAAAAGCATACCTGCATTTTTGTGAAAATAGTTTGGTTTGAATGATCCTGCGATATTGATTTTTACAACATCGCCATGATTTTCCATCGGGTTCGGAGTTTGAACATATTCCGCATCACGATCATGGTTGTTCACCATGTTTTTGAGATTGGTACAACCCACTGTCAAAACGCTTGCTACTGCAAGCATTGCAAAGATTTTTAAAAACGTTTTTTTCATTTTTTTTTGGTTATTATTCGTTTATATTTTATAGATTTTATTATCCGTTTCACACATTTCGCCATGCAAAGATACAAAAAATTTTGAAAATATCAAGGTTTTTTTGATTTTTTATTGGAAAATATGTGCTCCCTCACCTCAAAATAAAAAATCGCTCCCCTTTGCACTGAGCAAACATTTGAAAGGAATCATGTAATCCGTAAATTCTTGGTAAGACATGGTCTTGAGATAAATTGCTCCGTAGGAGCGGCGTTTCATCGGATTTTCGCTGTCATAAAAATAGTCTTCTCCCATCAGTTTGGTGAGATTTCGATGTTGCTGAACCCAGATTTTTTGTGCCAATTCGCTAAACGTTCCGTCGTATTCATAACTTGGAAACGATGCCGATTTCTGACTCAAAAAACAAGAATTAAACATATTGTGCAACACCGAAAACGAGTTGAGCGAAACCGGAATAATCATGTTGGCTTCCTTGATTTTGAACCGCGACCAAACATTGCGATAGCCCCAAATTTGCAAGGGGATATCCGGAAATTCGGCAACATATTGATCAATGGCTTCGTTGATGGCAATCAATGCCTTGAAATGTGTGTCGGCACCACTGCTTTCGGGGTCGAGAGCAACGGTGATAATCGTTGGTTTGATTTTTCGCATCAAATCCAAAATCGGCATCACATCTTTTTCGAAATTCGGGTCTTGCGGAAAGATATCTTCGGTGTACAGCGGGAGATTGAGATGATGTATAAAATCTTTTTCAATGCCGAAATGTCCCCACGCCAATTCGGCTTCAAATTCGCGAATCCAACCTTTGAACAGATGAATAATATTCGGCTCCGGTCGCCCGTTTTCCAACGTGTTAATCAAATCAATACTTTCGTGAATAAAATTGCGAACCGTGTCAATATCCTTTGTTTTCAGGTGGTTGGCGATATTTCGAGCCAATCGCGAACCCATGTAAAGCGATTGCAAATCTTTATTTTGAAACGCAATACTTCTCAAATAGCCCGTAACATCGTCTTGTGCGAACTTGTTGTCGAACAATTTTTGATAGCCCATCATCAATTCCAAACGACCGCTGTCAATGTTTGTTCCAAGCGATTCGAAACACGCATGCAGATAGGTATTGGTAACGGCAGTGAACCCGCTTGTGCAGTACACAAAATGATTTTCGACATCTTTCGAACGCACCAAGTGATGCAAAAACGGAAAATACGCCAACTCCACATCATCGTGATGCGGTCCGGTGTGAAAAATCCGTTCATTGTGAATTTGCACCAATCCTTTTTCGATTTTTTTATCCACATCATGGTAGGCTTGCATCATCAAATCTTCGATTTTTGTTCCGCTGATTTTTTGAGCCAGCTGCAATTTCGGATTTTCCGCAACGCCTGTGGTGATGCCCTTTTTGAGTTCGAATTTATTTTCCAAACACGCTGCAATGGTAAGTTTTTTCGGATAATCTTCCGATAAATTTTTGTTCAAAAATAATTTCTCATATTTTTCCGATGATAACTCCAATTCCGAAGTTGCTGCTCGTGTGATGAAAAAGCGTGCATTGGGTAATTTTTGCAGAGCAGTAGCGGGATAGAGAAGTTGCGGTTCTTCTTGCACAGCCTTGGCAACCACTTTGGATTTGCTTTGTCCGGCAGCGATAATAATCGCCACATTGTCGGGGTTGTAGGTGATGGTTTCCATACCCATTGTGATGACGGCTTTTTTCTGAACGAGTTCCATTCCGCCCAAATCGTTGGCAGCCGCAGCTTTGCTTTCGTAGTTGAGTCCGATGAGACGCGTGTGCGAATGATGACTCGACCCGGCGATATTGAAGGCAATGTGCCCGTCCGGACCGATTCCGCCCAAAAAGAACCCGATTCCGCCCATATTTCGGATATCATCTTCGTAGGCTTGACAAAATTCGTCGGTCAAACGAATGGCTCGTTGTTGCAATTTTTCAAATTCGGCAGTCGGTTTTTGGATGCGTAGCGAAAGGTCGACACCATCGGAAAATAACTCTTCCAACGAACGAATTTTTCCGAGCATTTTTTGCAATTCCGGATTCAAGGAGTAGGTGTTGATCAGTCGTGTTTTCGCGGGATCGAAGCCCATCACGTCCAAATAGAATCGCTTTACAAAATAACCAAACGACCGTTCGTGTTGCGGATTGATTGGAAAAAATTCGTCTAATTGGAAAAAATGCAATGACTTGAAGTCCGGTTTTTTGCCTGATAATCCTACTTGTTCCAAGATTCCACCTTGACTTTCTTTATCCCAATTTCGGATATAATGTTGCAACCATTTGATAAAAAATTCGGGAGTTTTTCCGGTTGGCAAAGCCACTACACCCCCCGGATTGTGGCACACCCACTCCAAAAAACGAAGTGCGGTCAGTTGTCCGAGAGCAACGTAATTGTCAACGGTAATGGTAGGAATTTTGCGAAATTCCGGATTTTCTTCGAAAAAAACATCTTTTTCTCGAAATAATTTTTCAACAAGACTTTTGGTGTAGTATTTCATAGTTTTTTTTTATTTTACAACCTCCAACTCAGCCATAATATGGTTTGATTCGGCAAATTTGTCGATGATAAACAAGATGAAACGCACGTCAACACTGATGTTTCGGCAAAGTTTGGGATCGAACATAAAACCACTCATGGTGCCTTCCCAAGCCCGATCAAAATTGATCCCAATCATGTCGCCATTGCCGTTCAATACAGGACTTCCGGAGTTTCCACCAATGGTGTGATTCGACGCAATAAAGCAAATCGGCATCTCGCCTTTGGCATTGGCATACACGCCAAAATCCTTGTTGTTGTAGAGGTCTCGGAGTTTGTCGTTGATCGTAAATTCGAAAATCTCCGGATTTTCTTTCGCCATCAATCCGCTGAGTGTCGTCTGAAATCGGTAGGTTACAGCATCCGACGGCGTCAATCCTTCTACTTTTCCGTACGCAATGCGAATGGTGGAATTGGCATCCGGAAAAAACATTCTGTCAGACTCCATCTCCATCTGTGCCTGCATATACGTGCGTTGCAGCACATCAATCAATGCACGTTGTTCCCTCAATGCGGGCGAAATCATCGCATTGTACATCGAAAAAATTTGATTCACATAAACGTAAAGCGGATCGTTTCCGAATACTTTTCCAACGTTTGATTTTTTCGATTTTCTCAATGCATCGTTCAATTTTTTCTCGTTCGTAAAAATAGATTTCGCATACATTTCGTCTACGTATTTATCGAAATTTTTGTCCGGAAAATCAATAAAACGAACCTGTTCACAATCAATTTCTACGGTTGAAAGTGCTTTGAAAATTTGCTTGTCGATGTCAACGTTGAAATCTTTGAAAAACGGTGTTACCAAGCCTTTCACGCGACTCAAGACGGCATTAAATGTTGCAGTAGGAAAGTTTTTGTCGCTCGATGATTTGATCAACGGAACAAATTGATTCACAAAATTCACAATTTCCGGAGATAAAACATGTTCGTTAAAAATCGTGTTTTGAATCAACAGCGGTTCCATCTCGTCGTAAGCCGTTTTCAATTCAGACAGTAAATCCCTGTACTGCCCGTTGTTAAAGGTGTTTGCCCATTCTTGAAATCGTTTTTCGTAACCTTCTTTTTTGGCAATTCCATCTACACGTTGGATACCATAATTTTCGCCTTGCCATCGTTTCCATGCATTGGAAATCCCCGCTGCTTTAGCGCTATATTGAATTCGAGTTTTCTGATCTTGTTCCATCGCAGGTCGAATAATATCCAAACGTTTGGTGCGAGCATGGATAGCAATTGGATTTTCGATCTCCGTAATTTGGCGAATACCAAAGGAAGTGAGATACAGGTTGGTTCGTCCGGGATAACCGAAAATCCATGTAAATTCATTTTCTTGTGCCCCGTTGAGCGAGATTTTGAAATGCTTTTTCGGTTGATATGGCACGTTGTTCGGAGAGTATTTGGCAGGTTTATTATTGGGATCTGCATACACTCTGAACAGTGCAAAATCACCGGTATGTCGAGGCCAGGTCCAATTATCAACATCGCCGCCAAACTTACCGATACTCGAAGGTGGAGTACCCACCAAACGCACGTCCTCAAAGGTTTCTGTCAAATATAAATAAAATTGATTTCCGCCAAAAAACGCCCGAACTTCGGCTTTGTATTCGGTTTGTTTTTCGATTTCATCAATTAAATCTCTCGTGTTTCGACGACGAATTTCTGCAGCTTCTAATTCGCTCATACCCGCAGTAGTACCGGCTTTCACAGCATCCGTAACATCAATAGTTCTGACAACCATCGAAACCGTTAATCCCGCACACGGCAATTCTTCATGGCGATTTTTTGCCCAAAAACCGTGTTGCAAATAATCATTCTGAACACTCGAAAGTGCCTGTATTTGCCCGTATCCGCAATGGTAATTCGTCAAAACCAACCCTTCTTTGGAAATAAAACTTCCGGAACATCCTGTCCCAAATCGAACTACCGCATCTTTCAAACTTGGCTGAATTTCGTGGTAAATGTCGTTCGCAGAAATTTTCAACCCTTTATTTTGCATATCAACCTGTCTTTTTTCTAACAGATTCGGCATCCACATTCCTTCGTCCGCAAGGCTTTTCGAAAGAACGAAAACGGCAAAAAAACCAAACAATAAAATTTTTTTTACAGACATTCGAGATAAATTTTTCTGCAAATTTACAAAAAAATTTTGAATTCTCGTAACTTTTTTGTAATTTTGTGGTGTAGTTTTTTCGTTATGAATCCGTTGAGACTTTTATGGTTGCCTTTTGTGCCGTTTTATGCTTTTGTGGTAGCGGTACGGAATTGGTTATTTGACGCTCAGGTCTTACGTTCGCAAAAATCTCAAACCCCAACAATTTGCGTGGGTAATCTCAGTGTTGGCGGTTCCGGAAAAACACCACACGTCGAATATCTGATTCGCCTGTTGAAAAATGAGTACAAGGTTTGCACGCTTAGTCGCGGATACGGCAGAAAAAGCAAGGGGTACGTGTTGGCGAAAGACGTTGTGTCTTCGAATCTTTTGGGTGACGAACCCATGCAGTATGCTCAAAAATTTCCCGACATTTCGGTCTGTGTCGATGTCGATCGTCGCAGAGCCATCCGCAATCTCAAAACAGACGCACCAAACACCGAATTGATTTTGTTAGACGATGCGTTTCAGTATCGAAAAATCAACGCCGGATTAAATATCTTGCTGACCGATTATTTTCGTCCGTATTACGACGATTATCTGCTGCCGGTGGGCAATTTGCGAGAATCCAAACAGTCGGCAAAAAGAGCCGATATTATTGTGGTCACCAAATGTCCAACGATACTTTCGTCGATTGTGAAAGATGATATTTTGGAAAATCTCAACCCTCGACAAAATCAATCGGTTTATTTTTCTTATCTGAAACATGGACAGTTGTTGCATTTGGACGGATCTGTTTGTGAGATAAATAAAGATGTTTTCAATCATTTTGTCGTACTTGCCGGAATTTACAATCCTTATCCGCTTGTCGAACATTTGCGAGATTTTTCGAAAGATGTGAAATTGTTTCAATTTCGCGATCACCATGAATTTACGAAATTCGATTTACGCCGTGTTCGAAAACATTTTTTGGATTATTTTTGCAATCATAAATACATCGTTACCACCGAAAAAGATTTGATGCGATTAAAGGATTCGCCTGCATTTGCAGTAATTTCGGATCTGCCGATTTGTTATGTTCCGATAGAAGTGGAATTTCATAAAGATGACAAAGGCGATAAAAACAAATTTGATGAACAGGTGCTGGAATTTGTGAAAAAACACAAAAAATAATGTTTGCAAAAAAAAATCTTTCCGAATTAAATCGCTTGAATATCGAGGAATTTAAGGCAACAGAGAAAATTCCGTTGGTTGTTGTTTTAGATAACATTCGTTCGCAACACAATGTGGGAGCGGTTTTCCGAACGTGCGATGCTTTTTTGGTTGAAAAAATTTATTTGTGTGGAATTACGGCAACCCCGCCCAATCGCGAGATTCACAAGGCGGCACTCGGTGCCACCGAATCCGTGAATTGGCAATATGTTTCTAAAACTGTTGACGCTGTAAGCGATTTGAAAAATCAAGGTTTTACGATTGTTGCTTTGGAACAAACTCAACATTCGATTTCACTTTCTGAATTATCCGCTGCCAACGCTCCTTTCGAGCATTTCAAGGAAGGGTGGTTGAGTCGCTCGAAACCACTTGCACTCATCCTCGGCAATGAAGTCGACGGCATTTCCGATGAGGTTATTCCTTTGCTTGACGGAGCATTTGAGATTCCGCAATTCGGCACCAAACATTCGCTCAACGTCTCGGTTAGTGCAGGAATCGCCATTTGGGAGATATTCCGTCATGTCGAGCACTGTCGAGACATTTCCAAGAATCAAGGCGATGTTTCGATTCCGCTTCGTTTCACTCAACATGACGAATCCAAATGAAAAAAACCTTATTCATTAATCTCGGAGTAGTTTGCGTTGCCTTAGCAACAATCGGCATAGTGACGCCGGTGTTGCCGACTACGCCGTTTTTATTGTTGGCAACATATTTATTCGCCAAAAGTTCGCCGAAAATGCACGAGCGTTTGCTCAAAAATAAAGTGTTCGGAAAATATCTTGAAAATTATTTCGAAAACAAACCGATACCTATCAAACAAAAAATTTACGCCATACTTTTTTTATGGTTAGGACTTGGAGCCACGTTTTATTTTGCAACGCCCCAAAATTGGGTTTTCGCCCTTTTGATTTTCATCGGAATCGCCGTCACGCTTCATATTGCCACGTTAGGCAAATACAACAGAATGATGAAACGTCTATATCTACCGATAATCCTCATGTTTGCAATGTTTTTCGCATCTGCACAATCGGTGATTTTTGTCAAGACAGACGGCACGGGCGACGGCTCATCGTGGGATCATGCAAGCAGTTTGGAACACGCCATGGATATAGCACGGTCGTTGAGCGGCGTTGAAACGGAAATTTGGGTGCAACACGGTATTTATTTTCCAACTGCAACTATTCGTGTCCCTGCCGGAGTGTGGATGTACGGCGGATTTGCGGGTGATGAGGAATTTTTACATCAACGGCGTTTTTCGGAATATCGAACGATCATTGACGGACAAAAAACGTTTACCGTGATACGTTTGGAAAGCGGTGCGGTGTTGGACGGTTTTGCCCTTATCAACGGACATGCACACCGAGAAATTCTGCCGGATACCTTGCCTTACGGTGGTGGTGTTTGGATGGAAGCCCATGCTCGTGTGGAAAATTGTTATGTTTTAGATAATTCGGCAAGCAAATGGGGAGGCGGAATTTTTGCCGAAGGCGATGGCTTGGTTTACAACACCTTGCTTAGCGGAAACACAGCAGGCGAGGAGGGTTTGGCGATTTACGGCACCACGTTGGACGTGCGAAATGTAACCGTTTCG
>WRKV01000040.1 GCA_009777915.1 Bacteroidales bacterium
AATCCCGAAATAATTATTAACGAAAAAACCAAAAAAATTATGGAAAACCTAATCAAAAACGGTGATGTCAACAACAAAATCATCACCATCAGAAATCAAAACGTTATTTTGGATAGCGATGTGGCAGATCTCTACGGAGTAAGAACCATGCACATTAACCAAGCAGTAAAAAACAATCCTGATAAGTTCCCCGAAGGATATATCTTTCAGGTTAGCAATCAGGACGTTGATAGTTTGCTATCAAAAAATTTGATAGCAAATGTTTCGCCCAAAACACGGTTTTTACCCAAAGCCTTCACCGAAAAAGGGCTCTACATGCTTGCCACAATCCTCAAAAGTCCGCAAGCCACGCAAACCACCATTGCTATTGTTGAAGCATTCGCCAAATTGCGGGAACATCGTTGGAAGTCAATTTAGGCATCATGAAGTTAAAACGAGAGGTTAAAAACGAACCTCCTGCGGTTTCGCAGGATATACAAAATCGGTTCGATCAATTGGAGCAGATGATTCGGGAACTGAAACGTGTTGATTCGCAAAAATAATTTCAAAAAAAACGTGCCCTTAGGGGTGAGGTCAAAAATTAATCTGCAACCCTATCCCATTGGGCGAGGTTCCCAAATTAACACTGACATTGCTGCTTTGTGGAGGTCGAACACCTTCGTTGTAGTACTGTACGGCGTTATGAGCATGTCTGTTTGCTGTGTTGTATATTGGAATAGCAACGACAATCAAACCGGCACCTATTGCCACCATGCCCCAATTGGCTTCTCCGCCAGCAAGGGCTGTGCCCAAAGGCCAACCAACAAAAGCACCACCGAGAGCAGCAAGCACAGTGCCAAACGTGTTATTATTTCTCGCTTTCTTAATGGATTCATAAGCCAACGGATTATCTTGCATCAATACCGATACCTCCTTAAAGGTAAAAGACTTTCCGTCTTGAATGAATGTGGTGCCTGTCCAAGCATTTTGTTTGATGACCATTGCTTCGGTCGTGTTTTGTGCGATGGTCGCTGTTGCGGCAACCAACGAAAAAAATGTGCAGATGATGATTTTGTTTTTCATTATTTTATTTTTTATTACTTCATACTTTCCTCTACTTCCCATGACATGCCTTATACTTCTTCCCGCTACCACAAGGACACGGATCGTTTCTGCCGATCTTTTTCTCGACGTGAACCGGTGCCGGTCTTTGGGCGGTCGAGGTGCTATGTCCAAAATATTCCGGACGAGAAACCTTCAAACGTGACGTGTCGGTTCGCTGCATTTTCGCCTCTTGCATACTACCCGGATTTTGCGATGGCAATTTGCCTAAACTCAAAAACGTACAAATGTCTTTGTTGATTTTCAAAATCAAATTCTTGAACAAATTAAACGACTCGAATTTGTAAATCAACAACGGGTCTTTCTGCTCGTACGACGCCGTTTGCACCGATTGTTTCAAGTCGTCCATTTCACGCAAATGTTCTTTCCAAGCATCATCAATAATGGCTAAAGTAATCCCTTTTTCAACGGCAAACGGCACTTCTTTGCCTTGCGTTTCGTAACATTTTTTTACGTTCGCTGTAACGTTCAACGTTTTCTTCCCATCTGTAATGGGAATAAGGATATTTTCGAAATTTCCGCCTTGATTTTCGTACACATCTTTTAAGACCGGAAACGCTTGTTCGGCAAGCATATCGTTTTTGAGATGATAGGCTGAAAACGCCTGATTATACAGGCTTTCCGTAAGTTTGTCGATATTGCTGTTCCACAGTTCGGTTTCCTCAATTTGCGGTTCGATACCAAAGGTGCGAATGCAATCCATTTTGAACTCTTCAAAATCGCGATTTTCACGATGTTCGATAATCATTTGTTCGCTGGTATCGTAAAACATATTGGCAATGTCAATGTTCAAACGGTCGCCGTACAAGGCGTTTCGGCGTTTTTTGTAAATCACTTCACGTTGCGAATTCATCACATCATCATATTCCAAAAGACGTTTACGAATACCGAAATTATTTTCCTCAACCTTGCGTTGGGCTCGTTCGATAGAGTTAGTAATCATGCGGTGTTCGAGCACATCGCCTTCTTTATGACCCAATCGATCCATCATCGACGCAATGCGTTCCGATGCAAACAAACGCATCAAATCATCTTCAAGCGAAACGAAAAATTTCGAACTTCCCGGATCTCCCTGACGACCTGCACGACCTCGCAACTGCCTGTCGACACGACGCGAATCGTGTCGCTCCGTACCGATAATCGCCAAACCGCCCGCACCGCGAACATCGGTGGTCAACTTGATGTCCGTTCCACGACCTGCCATGTTGGTGGCAATCGTTACAACGCCCGTGCGACCGGCTTCCGCAACAATGTCGGCTTCTTTTTGGTGCAACTTTGCATTCAAAACATTGTGCTTGATGTTGCGTTGTTTCAACATTCGACTGAGCAACTCGGATATCTCAACGCTGGTCGTACCAACCAATACAGGACGTCCGGCATCAACCAATTCGTTGATTTCTTCAATCACCGCATTGTATTTTTCGCGTTTGGTTTTATACACCAAATCGTTTCGATCATCACGAACAACGGGCTTATTAGTCGGAATGGTTACCACATCCAACTTGTAAATTTTCCAAAATTCTCCCGCTTCGGTCTCCGCTGTTCCGGTCATACCGGCGAGTTTGTGATACATGCGGAAATAATTTTGCAACGTAATCGTGGCATACGTTTGAGTCGCAGCCTCCACTTTCACGTTTTCCTTAGCCTCAATGGCTTGATGCAAACCGTCGGAATACCTGCGTCCGTCAAGGATACGACCGGTTTGCTCATCAACGATTTTAATTTTGTTGTCCATCACCACGTATTCCACATCGCGTTCAAACATCGTGTAAGCTTTCAAAAGTTGATTGATGGTATGAACTCGATCACTCTGAATAGCGTAATCCCGTAGGATTTCCGCTTTTTTCTCCGCTTTTTGAATGTCGGTTAAGGATTGTTTTTCGAGTTCGGCTAATTCGGCTCCAACATCGGTCAACATATATTGTTTTGCAGCCTCTCCGCCACCCGTGAGATAGTTGATACCTTTCTCCGTAAGGTCGCTGGTATGCTGTTTTTCCTCAGTTACAAAAAGCAATTCTTGATCCACTTCCGGCATATTTTTATTCTGCTCTTGCATATAAAAATTTTCCGTTTTGAGCAATAAACTTTTCATTCCGGGCTCACTCAAAAACTTGATCAACGCTTTGTTTTTCGGCAATCCGCGATGACAACGCAACAACAATTTTCCGGCTTCTTTTTCTTGAGCATCGGTGGGAGTTCCGCTCAATAATTTTTTCACTTCCGCCAACATCGTTGTACAAAGATTGCGTTGTGCATTGTACAATTTTTCAATTTGCGGACGATAAATTTCAAACTCTTGATCGCCGCCTTTGCTTGTGGGACCTGAGATAATCAACGGCGTACGAGCATCATCAATCAACACCGAGTCGACCTCATCGACGATAGCAAAATGATGTTTGCGTTGCACCAACTCTCGTGTATCGCGACACATATTATCACGCAAATAATCGAATCCGAATTCGTTGTTGGTGCCATAGGTAACGTCCGCCAAATAAGCGTTTCGACGATCATCAGAATTCGGTTCGTGCTTGTCGATACAATCCACATTCAAACCATGAAATTCGAACAACATTCCCATCCATTCCGAGTCACGTTTTGCCAAATAATCATTGACCGTAACCACGTGAACCCCGCGTCCTGCAAGGGCATTGAGATACACTGGAAACGTTGCAACAAGGGTTTTTCCTTCACCCGTTGCCATCTCGGAAATTTTACCTTGATGCAGTGTTATACCGCCGATAATTTGCACATCGTAATGCACCATCTCCCATTTGATCAGGTTTCCACCGGCGAGCCATTCATTGGAATAATAGGCTTTTCCGTTACGAATGTTCACGCTGTCACGCTTCGCAGCAAGATGTTCGTCCCAAGGCATCACACTCACTTCAACTTCGGCATTATCGTTGAAACGCTTAGCAGTAGACTTAACCACAGCAAAGGCTTCCGGCAAAATTTCGAGCAAAACAGCCTCAATTTTAGAGTTTAATTCCTTTTCAAATTTATCGATTTGATCGTAAAGTTCCTCTTTTTCCTCAACGGTGGTTTGATCCGAATCGGCAATGTCTTTGATACGGGCAATTTCGTCCAAATCCTCTTTAAGATAAGCGTTGATGCGGTTTTTAAGTTCTCCGGTTTTTGCTCGAAGTTCATCGTTCGACAATTTTTCAATTTCCGTAAATGCCCTCAACGTGGCTTCCACCAACGGATTGATTTCTTTTAAGTCTCGTGATGATTTGTCGCCAAATAATTTTTTAATGAATCCTAACATGATAATTTGCTTTTAACCTGCAAAGATACAAAAAAAAAACGAAATACGAGGTATTTCATTTTTTTTATGCAATCCGTTGTTTTACAAAATCACCCCAATTCTTGAAGTTTGGCTGCTAATTTAGACGCCGGTAACCCCATCACATTGTAATAACAACCCTCGATTTTATCAATGCCGACCAACCCAATCCAATCTTGAATGCCGTAGCCACCGGCTTTGTCGTAAGGTTGGTAAGTGTCGACATAATACCGAATTTGTTGATCGGTTAACGGTTTGAAATGAACAAACGTGGTTTCGGAAAACAGTTTTTTTTCGGTTTGGGTTTTGATGCAAACACCTGTAACGACAGTATGTTGGCGACCCGAAAGTTTTTTTAGCATGCCAAATGCATCGTCAAAATTTTGAGGTTTTCCTAAAATTTCATGATCCATAATCACAACCGTATCGCAGGTAACAAGTTTGGAATCCGTTGGTAATTCTGCAAAATCAAAGGCATCGGCTTTTTTTTCAGCGAGATATTCGGCAACGTTTTCAACAGGAATATCGTTTGGAAATGTTTCGTCAACCGAATTTGTCATCACTTGAAAATCCAAGTCCATGGCTTTAAGCAGAGCTTGTCGACGGGGCGATTGTGAGGCGAGAATTAACATTTTAAGGTTGCAAGATAGTTTGATATTGGTCTAAATTTTGCAAAATTTCGATGGCTTTTTGCACTTCGGTATCGTTCCGCAAAGCGAACTCGGTTGTGCCTTTTTGAAAGTAGTATCTGCTCACCAATTCCATGCCCAAAATCTCTTTGATTTCGGCTTTGTTTTTGTCCATATCGGAATCTTTATCGTGAAAAAGTTGCTTTCTCACCAAGTCCAATTCTTGTTTGATCGCATCCAAATACTTCTCTTCTTTTGCTGATTCCTCTAAGATTTCCAAAATGAATTCGGTTTGCGTTTTATACTCGGTATCTTTGCCGTCGAGGTAGTGTTTAAATTCGATAAACAATTGCTCGGACACCTCGAATTCCGAAGGTTTCGGAAGTGTTGGGTGTTGGTGATGATATTGATTGGCGAAGTCAAAAAAATGCAATTTTCCAAACAATGTTGCGGTGATATTACTCAATGTTTCCGATTCCAATTCGATGTCGGGCTCAATTCCATCGCCATCGTAAACCACGCGTCCGGCTTGGGTTTGGAAGGCTGTTCTCAACGAATCCGGCACTTTTTGAGCACGACCTTCCTCGTCTCGGTCGGCGTAATCTATGGCTTGCACACTTCGTCCGCTGGGGATATAGTATTTCGCCGTTGTGATTTTCATTTGTGCGTTGTAATCGAGCGGAAGGATATTTTGCACCAACCCTTTTCCGAACGAACGTTGTCCAACGATAACCGCTCTGTCGTAGTCTTGCAGAGCACCGGCAACAATTTCCGATGCAGATGCAGAGGTTCTGTCGATCAACACAACAATAGGAATATCGCGGTCTACAGGCTCTTGTCGGGTACTGAATGTTTGATTTCGTTCTGTTATTTTTCCTTTCATACTCACTACGGGAAGTCCTCTGTTGACAAACAAATTGACCATATCTGTGGCTTCATTCATAAGTCCTCCGCCGTTTCCGCGCAGGTCTAAAATCAGCGAAGTTGCCCCGTCTGCTTGGAGTTTGAGAAATGCATCTCTCACTTCATTTGCAGCTCCTTCGGTAAAACTCTCCAATTTGATATACGCTACATCTCCCGTCAATAGGGCGGTGTACGTTACATTTTTGAATCTGATGGCTTCTCGCATCAAAGTTTTTTCAAAAGGGTGATGCTCTCCAAAGCGTTGAATGGTAAGCGTTATCGGTGTTCCTGCTTGTCCTCGCAACAACGTGCTGACCTCCTCATTAGTACGATTGGCAATGTCTACACCATTGACGGCAACGATTTGATCGCCCACAATAAGTCCTGCTTTTTGTGCAGCAAATCCTTCATAAATTTCGGAGATGAATGTCTCTCCTTCCCGCGTCATAATTATGGTTCCGATGCCTTCGTAAGCACCTTCGGTAAACAACCTCAGGTCTTCGATATTCGCCTCCGGAATGTAGTTGGTGTAAGGATCTAAACTCTGCAACATGGCGTCAATGCCGGTTTTCATAAGTTGCCCGGGTTGAATTTCGTCCACATAATACAAATGCAGTTGTTTGTACACAGCGGAAAAAATTTCCAAGTTTTTTAGCACTTCAAACGTCTTTTCGTTTTGCGAAAAAGCGACGATTTTAACATTTAGGAAAATCAGTAGCCAAAAAAGGGGCTTTTTTAGGGTATTTTTCATCATAGATAAATTTTTCAAGACCACAAAGATACGAAAAATTTTCTTAAAAAATTTTAAGATTTAACACTTTTTAACTTAAAATTTTGAAAACGTGCCTTTTTTGTTCATAACTTTGCAGAAAAATTCTAAAAAAAATCAACAAAAAAATAAATTCACAAAAAAATTAACCAATTAAAAAAACAAATGCTATGAAAACAAAAAAATCAATTTTAGTATGGACCATTTTTTTGGTCGCAATGAGTTTGCAAACATCTCAAAAAATGTTTGGTCAAAGAACGGATGGAAAATACGTTTTTTACGGACGAATAGAAACATTTACTGGGGGTAATGCTGTTACGGCCCCAGGGTTTCGCTACTATAGTGAAAGGAATCGTACTCCCGGTAGTATTTATGAGGCGATTGATTATGGATCTACCGGTGAGATGCCCAGTTTCGTACACAATACCTCAATAGGACCAAATCGTTCCTTAAGAGAATCGTGGATGTTTTTCGATGAAGCTTCAACGTTTATCTTTTGTGTTTTGGCGACACACCCTTATATTTTTTTAGCGGATGATTGGCACGATCTATATGTTGGTGCTGTTTCTCATGACTCATTGCGTTTTCGTGATATGTCTTCTTGCGAAGATGATCATCTCTCAATTGGAACGTTCTTTGCGTTTATGTCGGTTTGTCCGAATCATAAAGCAACCCCCAAACTATCGACTTCGCAGACCTCTTTTCGACTAAACGATACGATTACACTGACTGTGGATAGTGCATATCCGGAGTATGCGGAAAAAGATTTTGTTTGGGAATATAGTTTGGATGGTGTCCGTTACAAGCGCCGGCAACGTGAAATAGAGCGGGATACTGAATATCGGTGGATATATGATGATATTTATGGACGAACTGTAAAAATAACGCATGCGGATATTCCCGACGCAGAACTCAATAAGCCTATCTTTTTTCGACTCAGACATTGTGGGGATCTTTATCGTCCCACCTATACTTGTCATTATAATATCACCTATAGTGATGGTGCGGGCTCTGTTCCCGCAACATTTGTATTTGTTCGGGAACTCCCCAATTTTTCGGCTAATTTATACAATGTTGATGTGCGTTGTCCGAACGAAAAACCGCAAAATTTATCGTTGTCGTTTAATCGTCCGCTTGAATCGGATCAAACCATCACAGGCGTTTACTTGTTCGACAGTCTTGATGCCAACGGGATTCCTCAAGGTCGAATAAATTTGGGTTTTTCGCTCAATGTCGATGAAAATGGAATAATAGTATCGTTTAGGGATACTTTGCCGGATGGAGATTATTATTTGATAATGAATGGTGTATCTCAAGGGATGAATCTGGCTTCGCTTTCTACACAAATTCGTGTTCGAAATCCGCAAGCATTGGATTTTGAAACCATGAGTTTTCCATCGTCCGGAACAGAGTATCATCAGGGTGTTCAGAGCGTTATCACAGACGGAAAAGTTGAACTGTCGATAAAAAATTATCTTGATGATCACTCTGTTTTTTGGAATGGAAATCCAACGTCCAACACAACATTTTTAGATTTGGCTCAAGGCACTTATTCGACCAAAATTTTGTTCAATTCCGAGCAATGTAACACCATATTTGACATAACAGTTACGTCTTTGAATAAATCTTTGAATATTCATATTGATGAGGGTTTGCCGATTTCGTGTTTTGGAAAAACCGATGCCTCTTTGCAGGCTGTTGTTGAAAAAAATACAAACAGTGAAGTGTCTTTTTCATGGTATAAAAACGAAAATTTATTGCCGAATGAAACGCAGCAATTTTTGGAACATTTATCCGCCGGAACGTACAAAGTGGTCGGCGAATCCGATGGTTTACAATCGAGTTTTTCGTTTACCGTCGTTGAGCCTCAATCTCTTGATTTAACCGTCAATTCTGTGATTCACCCGTATTGCGACACTCACGATGGGCAGATTCATATTAACGCAATCGGCGGAACTCCGCCATACAGTTACGATTGGAACACCGGAGCCATATCCGAATTTATCGATCAGTTGAGTGGTGGAATTTACACTTACAATATTCGGGATTCTCGCTCGTGCGAAATATCCGGACAGTTCGAATTGATTTCTCCGAAACACTTGGAAGTATCGGTTGTTGAGAGAATCGAACAAACGTATTTCGGTTCGGAATTGGGTGTAATTAAACCTTCCGAAAACGATGGTTTGATTCGTGTTTTTGCCGAATTTGGCACACCGCCGTACACGTATGAATGGTCGAATGGAGCAACAGATCCGGTGTTGACTAATCTTTCTTTCGGCACATTTCACTTGACTGTTCGTGATTTTTATTTGTGTGAACAATCTCTGACGGTTGAACTGCCCCAACACTTTCCGTTGATTTCAACGTTGGAAAAAATTTCCGACATAACTTGTTTTGAAAGTCATGATGCAAGTTTGAGTGTCCATTTCGAAGGAGGAATTCCTCCTTACGACTATCGCTGGACACACAGTGACAGCAAGGATTTACAGCAAGTCGGACTTGGTGTTGGAACCTATGAATTTGAAGTTTTTGACAGTCGTGGTGTACGCAGTTTCGATCGAATTTATATTGCACAACCGGGACCTTTACACGTTGATTTGTCAGCAGATTCGGTAAGCGGTTGGGGGGCAAGCGATGGTTCGGTACATGCCATCGCAAGTGGCGGAACACTTCCATACACGTTTGAATGGGGGTGTTCGACTGCCGCTTCTGTCAACGATTTACAGGCAGGAACTTATCATTTGCGATTAACGGATGCCAATGGTTGTTGGCTGGAAGATAGCGTGGTTGTACATAGTCCGGATTCTTTGACGCTTGTCGGACAGGTTTATCCTTGCACGTATTTCGGCTCTGTTCAAGGGATTTTGCCGCTTGAACCAAACGATGGACGCATTGACTGTCATGTGGAAGGTGGCGTGAAACCCTATATTTATCAATGGTTTTATCAAATGCCAAACCATGAATGGGTTCAACTTGTATCCAAAAATTCTCCTTACATGGATTCTTTAACCGGCGGACGTTATTTCTTGCGTGTTACAGACAGCAAGGGTTACAGCGTTTCCGACACTTTTGAAGTCGTACAAACCAAACCATTGATTACATCTATTTCTGCTACAAATCCGTTGTGTTTTGGACATGCAGACGGAACTTTGCAAACACTTGTAAGTGGTGGTATTCCGCCTTATACTTATCAGTGGAATCTCGGTGATACCGCATCTTTTCTACAGAATTTAACCATCGGTCATTATGCCGTCATTGTGTACGATTCTCTGGGCGTATCATCAACTTTTGAAGTAACCTTAACTCAACCCGAACCGTTAACTATGGATTATTTCATAACTCCAATTACCAAACGAGATGAAAACGAAGGTGCGATTTTCGTTGTTGTTAAAGGTGGAACCGAGCCATATTCTTACTTTTGGACAAATTTCGATACGATTCGCAGTCCACAGATTACCAATCTTGGTGCAGGTATTTACACCTTGCAAATTACGGATTTCAACGGATGTTTATTGTCGTCATCGTTTGCGATTAACAATCCCGATGCTATAGAAGTTTCGGCTGTTATCAAACCTATGAGTTATCCCGGAAGTGTGCAAGGGCGTACTGCTCCACAGCCTGCCGATGGTGAAATTTATTTAACGGTGTCGGGTGGGTTTTCGCCTTACGAATTTCTTTGGTCCAACGGAGAGGAAACCTCTTTTTTGACAGGTCTTTCGGAAGGATCTTACTCGGTTGTTGTAACCGACAAATATGGTAATGAGGGTTATGGTGCGTTCGACATTAAATCTACCGAACCGCTGATTTTAACGGTCAATCAAGACCATTTAATTGCTTGTTTTGGAGAATCTACCGCACGATTAAATTCGCATGTTTTCGGCGGAACACCTCCCTATACGTATCACTGGAATACGGGAGAAACAAAGGGTTTCATGGATTCGTTGCCTGCCGGAGAATATCATTTAGAGGTTGTCGACAGTTTGAATGTTACGGCAAATTTCTCTATACGTATCGACGAACCGACGGCTTTGATGATTTCGGCAAACGTGACCCAGCCTCAATGTCCGAATCCAAACAACGGTCAAATTCAACTCTTTGTTTCGGGAGGGATTCCGTCTTATCAGTATCTTTGGTGTACCGATGATCAAACGGCACAACTTCATGGGTTGAGCGATGGAACTTATGATGTCGTGATTTCAGATGCCAACGGTTGTCGAGAAAATCGATCATTTATTTTGGAAACGCCTCTCACAGCATATATTCAGCAACAGGATTTTATTCGGTGTTTTGGGGACTCTACTGTAACGCTTGAATTGACGGTCTGCGGAGGCGTTTTTCCTTACAAAATTCTGTGGAATACGGGGGATACTTCGTTGGTTTTATATGAACAAAAAGGTGGTTTGTACAGTGTAGTTGTAACCGATGGTGTTGGAACTGTTTTCGAAACTTCGATTGATGTTTTTGAGCCTTTGCCCTTGTCGGTCGACGGAACATTTTCAAATCCTTCTTGTTTTGGTGAAGCAGACGGATCTATTGATGTTTCAGCCGAAGGAGGGACTTCGCCTTATCTGTATCGTTGGTCAAACATGACGACTTCATCTCAATTATCCGATCTAAATGGAGGTCATTACAGTTTGTTTGTTACCGACCGAAACGGTTGTCAAACCACGTATTCCACAACGCTTGTCGAGCCCGAAGAATTGCTCGTCGATCTCGGTTTCGACCGAACACTCTGTCATGGGCAGGTTCTTTCCATTTTCCTGCCCTACGACAATCTGATGTATTCTTGGCAGAAAAACGGTGACTTTTTTCATGTCGGACCTTTCGTTGAGTTGTCGGAAACGGGCATGTACACTGTGATTGCAGAGAATAATTTGAATTGTAAAACGTTCGACACGTTGTATATTGACACGGTGCAAGACCACTTGACTGCTGAGTTTTGGCATAGCCATGAAGCTGTCGTTGGAGAGGATTTTGTGGCGGCAAATATCGGACAAACACCGTTTGATTATTTAGTTTGGAGTATTACACCAGCCGTGCAAATTCTTTCTCAAAACAATGAATATTTTCACATTCGTTTTACAGATACGGGAGAACATGAAATCCGCTTAACAGCCCATAAAAACGGGTGTTTCGACGAGCAAGTCGGTGTTGTGAATGTAATTTCTCAACAAGAAAATTTCCAGATGAAGTCCGGTAGAAAATCGTCGCTGTCCGACCTCAAAATCTTTCCCAATCCAACCAGAGATCAATTTAGTTTTTCTGTGCAAGCCGAAAAATCAACGGTTTTACGTTGGACATTAAATCACGCTACAACCGGTCTTGTCGCACTTTCCGGACAAATTCAAACCGATTCAGATGGTTTTGCAAACCAACAAATTTCGCTGCAAAAACAAATTAGCGGCGTTTATGTATTCCGTGTTTTCAACGGAAAAGAACAACTTAGTCAACAACTTATCATTTACTAAAATCAACGTTATGAGAACACTTTTTTCCTTCACGTTTATCGCTATCTGTAGCGTTATTAACGGACAAGACATCGATCGAATTCTAAATTCCAAACTGTTTTCGCACAGCGGATCGGTATCATTAAACACGACAAGTCGTTTTGAGCGACACTCGTCAAATCCTTTCAATTACGTGCTTTCAGCAGATTACACACCCGAAATTTTTGGCATTGCCGTACCATTCTCGATGATGTACAGTAATCAAAAATTTTCATACGGATTGCCTTTTGGTTATTGGCGACTTGCTCCGTCGTATCGCTGGATTCGCACACAATTCGGCGAAGCCAACGTTCAACTTTCGCCATACAGTCTTTCCGGACATCGATTTCGAGGAGTGGCTGTAGATGTTGAACCCAACCAACAATGGCAGGTTTCCGCGTTATACGGGCGATTGAACGAGTATCGACCCGCTGACAGTAACGGACAAAACGGTGTTTTGCAACGCTTGTGTTACGGAACAAAAATCACTTACAACGGTTCAAAATACAGCCTTAGCAGTTCGTTTTTCAAAGCCAAGGATTTAGCAAATTCCGATCTGGATATTGCTCCGCAAGAGAACGTTGTACTTGGTTTTTCGGGATATTGGACCTTTGCCAAAAACATTCGTGTTTCGGGCGATTACGCCAGTTCGGCGTTAACCAAAAACACCAACGACGAATTGATTCATTCCAATCTTAGGGTTCAGAATTTGGCGGGGTCTTTTTTACCCTATCGGTTATCTACGACTGTTTTTCACGCTTACAAAATCAATTTCGGGTCGCCGTTTTTGAACGTCGGATATGAATATGTTGCACCCAATTATCAAAGTTTGGGGACGTATTTTTTTGCTAACGATTTCGAAAATTTCACTATTAACGGGTTACACAAATTTCGGAACATTACTGTTGGCGGACGTTTTGGCGTTCAAAACGACGACTTGAGAAATCAGAAAAACAGTTCAAATCGGCGGTTGGTATATGCCGCAAACGTAGATTACAACGGAAGTTCACGACTTTCCGGACAGATCAATTATTCAACATTTCAAACTTTTTCTCGAGTTGAAAAATTTCTCACAGAACACGATAACACCGATCCTTACGCATATTTAGACACCTTAACTTTTCGACAAGTGGAGCAACACGGCGATGTCGCCATCGGTTATCGACTTCGTGAAACGACAACTTCACAGCAGCAAATTCAGTTGTTTGTTTCTTTGCAAAACGCTCAACAAAACGGAAATTTTGTAACGTCTTCGGTTAACTATTCCTGGTCGGAAAAGAGCGGTAGAAATTTCGGAAGTTCGGTGTTTTTACATCACGATGCATTTGCCGATGAAAGTCGTTCGTCTTTTGGGACGACGGCTTTTTTCGGCGATGCTTTCTCTGAAAAACGTGGGCGTTGGCGGGTTACAGCATCTCATACTCAAAACTTCAAGAATCAAAATGCACTCATTTTGAAAGCCTCTGCGTCCTATGTTTTTCAAAAAAAGCATCCGGTGCAAATGCAATTTTCGCAACGTTTCGGCAAAGATTATTCAGTTCTGTTAAGTTTAAATTATGGGTATTCGTTTGGGCGGTGATATGAAAAAGAGCCCCTATTTTTAGGGGCTCCGGGTGCGTGATGAAGGGACTTGAGCCTTCATTCTCGTTAGGTTGATTGCCTTGTTTATTTCACAAATTTTATCGGCATAATAGCCTTGTCTGTGTGTACGTGCAGGAGGTATGTGCCTGCGGGAAGGGCTTGCAGGTCGAGGCTTCTGTGGTCGCCGTACCATGTGCGCAGGAGGCGTCCATGTAAGTCCATTAGCACAATTTGTTTGATAGGCCCGTCGGTCTCAATATGCACGATATCTTTCACAGGGTTGGGATGAATGCTCAGCGTGTACTCATCTGTGAGGTTGCGGATGGATACCGGTTGAGGTACAATCACCGCTGAGATTTCCAGATCGTTTGCAAGGAAAACCGTGTAGGGGTTTTCGGTAAGAGCCTCATCCCACCAGCTTATGAACTCGTAGTTTGCATTGGGAATCGCTGTTAGGGTCAATTCGGTGCCGGCATCTAAGACCATACCTGTTGTTACAGGCTCATCGCTACCCATTGTTACAGTAATGGTGCCGTGTTCGGGCTCAAGAATAGTTACCACGTAGGTCTTGATGAAAGTAGCACTAATAGTAGTATCGCTTTCTAAGGTGAGAGTGCGGGTAGGTTCAGTCTCACCATCCCACCAGGCACCAAAGCGGTAGCCAGCATCGGGTATAGCGGTGAGGGTTAGCTCGGTCCCCTCGTCCAACTCGTCTTGGTCGTCTATGCGAGTTTGTCCCACCATGACCTCAATATCTCCGCCTATGGGCGAGACGATAGTCACGGTATAGGTCGGAAGTCTCGTGTCGTGGAACAGGGCATAGATGGTCGTGTTGCTGTCCAAGTGTATGGTGCGGACAGGGTTCTCATCGCCATCCCACCAACGTAAAAGTGCGTAGTAGGTTTCCTCCCCTTCTGCCTCAAGATGTAAGGCTGTACCGGCATCTAAGACCATGCCTGTTGTTACAGGTTCGTCGTTGCCCATTGTTACGGTGATGGTGCCGTGTTCAGGTGCGACAATCGTTACTACGTAGGTCTTGATAAAGGTTGCACTAATGGTGGTATCGCTCTCTAAAGTAAGAGTGCGAGTAGGTTCAGTCTCACCGTCCCACCAGGCACCAAAGCGGTAGCCGGCATCGGGAATAGCGGTGAGGGTTAGCTCGGTGCCAACGTCTAACTCGTCTTGGTCGTCTATGCGAGTTTGTCCCACCATGACCTCAATATCTCCGCCTATGGGCGAGACGATAGTTACGGTATAGGTCGGAAGCCTCGTGTCGTGGAACAAGGCATAGATGGTCGTGTTGCTGTCCAAGTATATGGTGCGAACAGGGTTCTCATCGCCATCCCACCAACGTAAGAGTGCGTAGTAGGTTTCCTCCCCTTCTGCCTCAAGATGTAAGGCGGTGCCGGCATCTAAGACCATGCCCGTTGTTACAGGCTCGTCGTTGCTCATCGTTACAGTAATGGTGCCGTGTTCGGGCTCAAGAATAGTTACGATGTAGGTTTTGATAAAGGTCGCACTGATGGTAGTATCGCTCTCTAAGGTGAGAGTGCGGGTAGGATTTGTCTCGCCGTCCCACCATGCACCAAAGCGGTAACCGGCATCGGGTATAGCGGTGAGGGTTAGCTCGGTACCAACGTCCAACTCGTCTTGGTCGTCTATGCGGGTTTGTCCCACCATGACCTCAATATCGCCGCCTATGGACGAAACGATGGTCACGGTATAGGTCGGCAGCCTTGTGTCGTGGAACAGAGCATAGATGGTCGTGTTGCTGTCCAAGTATATGGTGCGAACAAGGTTCTCATCGCCATCCCACCAACGTAAAAGCTCGTAGTAGGTCTCGTCGCCTTCTGCCTCAAGGTGTAGGGCTGTACCGGCATCCAAAACCATACCTGTTGTTACAGGTTCATCGCTACCCATCGTTACAGTAATGGTGCCGTGTTCAGGCTCAAGGATGGTGACGATGTAGGTTTTGATGAAAGTAGCACTGATGGTAATGTCGCTCTCTAAAGTGAGAGTGCGGGTAGGCTCAGTGTCGCCATCCCACCATGCACCAAAGCGGTAGCCGGCATCAGGTATAGCGGTGAGGGTTAGCTCGGTGCCAACGTCTAAGACCGTGCCGGTCGAAACAACTACACTACCATCTCTGATTACGGCGAGGGTACCCTCTGTCGGGTCAGGCTCGACAATCGTTACAACGTAGGTTTTGATGAAGGTCGCACTAATGGTGGTATCGCTCTCTAAGGTGAGAGTGCGAGTAGGATTTGTCTCGCCGTCCCACCATGCACCAAAGCGGTAGCCGGCATCGGGGATAGCGGTGAGGGTTAGCTCGGTGCCTTCCTGTAACTCGGTGCCGTCAGTCACAAGGGTTTCGTCGTCCAGCACTTCTATGGTTCCGCCGACAAGCGGTGTTTCAATCGTTACCATGTAGGTGGCAAGGCACGGATCTTTGTCCACGCTCACCTTTTCGCTTTCTTCGCTTCCGGCAGCTACAGATACGCTCCATCTCTGCGGGAGAGTTGGGTCAAACGTGGCATCGGTATAAGATGTTGCGGTGATATTTGATGCAATGAGGACATCGTTGCGGTAAACGTTGTAAGTAACCGGTGGCGGCGAACAAGCCTCGAATTTGATATTGGGACGCAACAGGGGATTTAAGGCAGCAGCAGGCGGATTCGCAGGATCTATCACGGCAACGTAGACATGATAAGTCAGATTTCTATTTGCCTCTGTCGCATGCTGGCGGAACGTTCCCGCCGGCTCGCTTGCAAACCGGACATCGTCTCCGGTATTGTTCCACACGGCAACCACCAAATTATCGCCTGTATAGTGAAAAGGCTTGTCGAAATGAATCGTCACCCATGGCGTCTCATTGCTAAGATTGATATATCCTGCAAACACTTGCTCCATTTCTGCCAAAGGCACCCAATCGCTGGTACTTGAAAAAGCATCCTTAGTTGTATTGCCTAAGTAAATGGTCTGACGAGGCATATTGATTGGCACCGTATGAACGTATTGGAACGATAAGGCATTAATCGTTTTTGGACCTTCGCCTAATTCTTCCGCATCATAGATTAACTGAGAATAGCTGTAGTAGCGACTTGTCGTAATCGGATAAAAACTCTCTGTAATTTCCCCTGTTCCTACAATGAGGTCGGCGGTCTCATCACAAAAGCCTACTGTCACCTTTGTCGTAACGGCTATCGGGAAACAGTTGCCCGCAAACAGGGCTTTCACATCGTAGGTATAGCTACCATCGAGGAGGTTGCTATGGGTATAGGAGGTAGCGGTTGTTGTTGCAATAACGGCACCGTTGCAAATAATTTCGTAGCCTGTTGGAGAGCCTTGCGGAGCTGTCCATGTCAGCAAAACGTTATTGCCTTGAGCGGTTCCCATAAGGTTTGTAACCACGTCGCACAATTCGCCTGCATTGCCCATATCATACGCCCACACTCTGGCATTCATGTGCACATGACCTTCGTTAAGGCATACTAATGCCATTCTTCCGGTGGTATGGTCGAGACCGTAAAACATTCCGGCTGCCGAACCTTCATGGTTTAAGCCGGGTACGTCGGTTGTCGGACGAGCCTCTGCCTGAAAGACTCCCGTGCTTACATTCCAACGCCCCAAGTTGGTGTTATTTTGGTTTTGCACCCACAAATAAGGTGTGCCGTCAGAGGTGTTTTCCCATGCCATGCTGGTCATGTCTCGTGTTGCACCTGTTAACGTGGTAGAGGCAATCCCTGTTCGAGATATTAACTGTGCAGTACGTCCTTCGTATTCCGACACCCAAAAAGCGTCGTTTTGTGAGTCGTAGGCTACACTTCCCGCTCTTACGGATGTGGTGATGGTACTGGCAACCGTCCACGTGGCAGGGTTTATCCGATAAATCGAAAAACCTTCCGTAACGCCGTAAATATACTCGCCATCGGTGGTGAAGCCCACAAAATTATAGTCGCCGGTGATGCCGGGCACGGTGATGCTTCCATCGGCAAGCCAAGTGTCGCCACTTTTGGTATATCGGAGTACCCGCCCTCTAACGACATCGCTATATTCGGAAACGTACAATTTCCCATCCCACAGAAAGGGAGCAAAGAAATCGCCTCGTCTGCCGGTAGTAGTGTTCAGGTCAAGGTTCCACAAGACGTCCCATACGGCTGGCGATTTGCTCGGCAGGTCTTCTGCAACAGCCTTAAAGCCGCCTACTTTGGCGGGCGACTCCCAAGACAATTCTGCATGACAGTTGGCATCATAAGTAACTATCAAATTTGAAACAGGCATCAATTCGAAGATTGCCGTATAGGTCTCGTCGGTAGTAGCGTCAAAGATGCGTGGATTGGTCGTTACCTCGTCGTCCCATTTCAGAAAGAGGTATCCCGAATTGGCACTCGCCGTAAGCGTAACCGATGTGCCGATTTCATGTTCGCCACCGCCGGTAACGATGCCTGCCCCTACGGGAGAAACGTCTGTAGTGATGGTTATCTTTCCTTGTGCAACTACAGCGATGATGGCATTATTTCCCGGAAGGGTACTTGCCGCAAGTGTTGTCCATGCACCGCCGTCCACCTGAAAATGTCCGCCATAGGCTGCCTCCTGCGTATTGTCGGTAAAGCCCAGGGGGTCGCCTCCTGTGGTGGTTACCGTATAGCCGATGTAGATATCCGTCGCCGTTACAGGATAAGGCGTTTCAAGTTCGATGATATTCCAGCCCTCGATGGGAGTAAACGTTTGGGTGTACAAATCCGCACCGGTCAATGCACTGCGTATCCAAACGGAACACTCGCTTAACAAAGATGCAGGTTCATTTAGTCCGACCTTGATAGTCGTTATTTGTTTCCCTACGAAAGGCGTCATTTCTGAAGTTTGATAACTAATAGCGGCACTTAAGGTGGCAGCAGCACCTC
>WRKV01000041.1 GCA_009777915.1 Bacteroidales bacterium
ACTCTGACGCTTATTCCAACCATTTTGCCGGCGAATGCGACCAATAGAACGGTAACGTGGGAATCATCTGCTCCCGATATCGCAACGGTTGCCTATGGCTTTGTTACGGCTCATTCGGCAGGTTCCGCAACCATAACCGTAACTACCAACGATGGTGGTTTTACGGCTACTTGTGAAATTACCGTAACCCCCGACGATCCCGATGATCCTGATGTTAATGTAACCGGAGTAACCTTGAGTCAAAACACCGCAATACTTGAGATTGGCGAAATCCTGATGCTTAACGAAACCGTGTCGCCACCGAACGCGACGAATAAAGCCGTAACGTGGGATGTGGGAAATACCGCTATTGCGACTGTTGACAACGGTTTGGTAACAGCCATATCAGCAGGCACAACCACCGTCAATGTCATCACCGTTGATGGCGGTTTCAGTGCCTCTTGCGAGATAACTGTAGTCCCTGATGAGCCTGATAATCCTGACGAGCCCGATGAGCCTGATAATCCTGACAATGTGCCTGTAACTGATGTGACTGTGGATCCGACAACGGCAATACTAACAGCTGAGGAAACACAACAGTTAACGCCGACGATTACTCCTGCGAATGCAACAAATAAAAATGTTACATACGAGAGTAATAATACAGCGGTGGCAACAGTGAATGCAAATGGATTGATTACAGCGGTAGCTGTTGGAAATGCAACGATTACAGTGAAAACTGCAGACGGAGCAAAGACAGCAACTTGTGCGGTAACAGTTACTGCAGCAACGGTTCCAGTAACTGGTGTTACAGTTAGTCCGACGACTGCAAATTTGACGGTTAATCAGACACAACAGCTTACGCCTACTATTGCTCCTTCGAATGCAACGAATAAAAATGTTACATACGAAAGTAATAATACAGCGGTGGCGACAGTGAATGCAAGTGGATTGATTACAGCAGTAAGTGCTGGAAATGCGACGATTACAGTGAAAACTGCAGACGGAGCAAAAACAGCAACGTGTGCGGTAACGGTGACTGCTGCAGAGACATGGCCTAAGAATTACGTTAACACTGACATTGGTTGGTTTAAAATTAAGCAAGATAGTACACTGGTACATCCAGACGGAACTGACTTGTTTAAAACCACAGATTGTTCAGAGTTGAAGATTTACAGTAATGGGTGGATAAGAGTTAAGTTTAAAACTGAAAATTATCCAAGACTTATGAGGGCAAATAAGACCTATATGTTTAATGTTGCTGATGTACTTAGTCATCTTGAATTATATGATGAAGTTCTAAAACAAAAAGGTTTTGGTTGGATATCAACTAAAGAAGATGGATCAAATTTTTACCAGTTGGTAAAATTGAATGGAACTGTTGTTATAGAAGCTAGTGTGAGAATTATTGAGATTGCTGTAGATTTACCAGGTAATAGATTTGTTCTTACAAGACAAGGTGGTACCACTCAGTATGTCAATTTTAGTGATTAAAAATTAAACAAAAAAACCTGTCAATTTGGCAGGTTTTTTTTTAATGGGAGAAAATGGGATTTTATGGGAAAAATTGGGTGAGATGCCTGATAAAATTTTGTTAAAAGGATAATAAATGACCTGGATACCCCGCATAAAGCGGAGTATGACAATAAAAAAAAAGCTAGCGCAATGCTAGCTTTTTTTATGGTCCGCGAGGGTTGAATCGAACAACCGACATAAGGATTTACAGTCCTCCGTTCTACCGCTGAACTACTCACGGGAAATTTTTAACGAAGTTAATGGTGGCCAGAGATGGAATCGAACCAACGACACAAGGATTTTCAGTCCTTTGCTCTACCAACTGAGCTATCTGGCCATTAAATGCTTAGACAATATATAATAAATATTTTTAAATGTCTATTTGGTTATGTCAATTTTTTTTTGTATTTTTGCAAAAAACTAAGTTATGGAAATTAAAAAACAATCAAGAAAGAAAGCAGGCGAATGGCTGATGGACGTTGCTAAATACACCTTAACAGCAGGAATAGTTATGACTTTTCTTGGCGAATTTGGTCAGCGATGGATGTTTTATAGTGCTGGAATAGTTATTGTTGTGCTATCTTTCATTTTTGGTTTTATTCTTTACAACAAAGACGTAGAATAATAATACATTAAAAATCAATAGTATGGAATCTTTCGTTATGCTCATCGGTGCAGCGATAATTATCACAGGAATTTTTCTTTTTGTTAATTTTGCAGGAAGTAAAGAAACTCCAATACGCCCTGCACACAATTAAAAAAGTCTTCTTTGATCCCGCTGGCACCGACTTGCAGTCGGTGCCACATTCATTCGCTCCGTTCGGCGGAGGTTCCCACCTCCGTCGTTCTATTCAGCGAGGCTAAGCCTCGCTTTTTTTTTATTTCCGAAAGACGCGTATGAGCGGGATTCGGGAACGGTCAATAGCCGAGAGATTACGCCCTTTCAGGGCTCTATTGGGTGGTGTCGCCTTGTTCGTAGGGTGTTACCCTACGCTATTGATTTTGCCCTTTCAGGGCAAGAGGCACAGCGTAAAAAATTATGAGGAGCGTAGCGACGAATACGTTATCGCAGGAAATGTCAGAGCGGAGCGGCGACGTATTTCCTGCAAAGAGTTTTTTTGAATACTTTTTTTGCTCCCAAAAAAAGTATTAGAAAAATAGGCTGATGATAGCAAGGAGATGTCTCGACTTCGCCACCTCGTGGCTACGCTCGACATGACGGCGAAAGCATACGCCCCATACGTTTTCTAAAACTGCTGCTCCTCACCCACAAAAAGATCCTCAATTCTAACCAATGCGACGTTTTGGTAGTAAAACATCAACACGTCCTCAACGCTGAAACCCTCTCGTATCATGCGAATCGCACCTTCTTGGCTCAACCCCACGCCATGCCCGTAGCCTTTGCCGTCCAAAATCACCTTGTCGCCCTCCTGACGAACACTGAAAAATGTAGAACGTAAGTCTAAAGCCCTACGCATCTCAGGTAAACGAATGTTTTCGTCAAAATGCGTTTTGCGTTGACTTTGCTCGAAATTCAAGGCATTTGCACGCTTGGTTTCGTCGTTAATTTCGTATTTGAAATGTCTCTGCAATAAATTCAGCCATTCTTTGGTGGTGTATTCTTTTTGCCATGCAGAACCTGGCATTTCCAACGAAAACGTGTCGATAACACTTCTCAAATAAGGCACAGGCGTTACCCAAACGTCCTCAGAATTCATCGTTTGTCCGCCCGAATTGGCATGAAACGACGCTAAAATCGTCCTGCCGGTTTGATTGTCAACCAAAACCAATCCGGAAGATTCCATCGCACCTTGCAAAATTCTTGCCGTATTGTTGCGACTGTAATATGCTTGACAATGAACACCATCGCACAGATTATAGCCTTCTCGCAGGTGTTTGCGGATATTGGTCATTGCATAGGTTCGCGAAATTATGGCTTGAATTTTGAAAAACTCCACGTCATCGCTACTTCCCAGCACTTCAGACTGAATCACACCGGCAACATAATGTTCCAAATCAACAACGTTAATGAATTGCAATGCATTGTCTACCAACGAAATTTGCAGGTGATCATCGTAAATTCTGGCTCGGATATTTCGGTAGTCCGGTGCAAGTCTGAACATGGTTTTCAAACCATCGCCCATAGCGGTAACCTTTTGAAAGACACCCAAATTCTCTTTGCCTTTCACCACTTTTATACCCTTGGTTTCGGCATGAAACGTTACCGTTTCATCTTTACTCAACGACGTAATTTCTTTGCCGGTTTCATCGGTCAATCGATATTGCCCTAAAACGCAGGTCAATTCTGATTTTCGTATGGTTTGGTCGGCATAAACTCTCACCAAAATATCCATCGCAGAAAGGGCTGTTGCGAATGTAAAAAATAAAAATAGGGAAAATAATTTTTTCATGTCGGTTTATTTCAAAAAATTGATGATTGATTTCGCAGTACGCAGGCTGGCATTGGATTCCCCGAGTTTTTGTTTGAGAAGTTTATAGTCGGCAATTTGCGTTTCGCGATGAGATGATAAACATTTTTGTAATTCTGCTGTTATGTTTTTTGTATTTAAGTCGTTCTGAATCAGTTCAGTAACAACCGGTTTGTCCATAATTAAATTCACCATTGCAATATATTTGATATCTTTTATCAGCATTCTTGCGATGAGATAGGTTATTGGATTTCCCTTGTAACACACCACTTCCGGAACTTCGAACAGTGCTGTTTCCAAGGTCGAAGTTCCCGATTTTACCAAGGCTGCTTTCGCAGAACGGAGTAGGGAATAGGTTTGGTTGAAAACCAGCTTTACATTCTGATTTCCAATAATTTTCGAATATAAATTTCGATGTTGTTCACTTCCGG
Organism: Bacteroidales bacterium; assembly: GCA_009777915.1. Taxonomy (GTDB): domain Bacteria; phylum Bacteroidota; class Bacteroidia; order Bacteroidales; family P3; genus WRKV01. The sequence continues at coordinate 4,355 of WRKV01000041.1, forward strand.
CAATCACAAATTCATAGTCGGGAAACTGCGGAATCACAGATAACTGTAGAGGTAAGATAGTTTCAATTTCTTGTTTTCGACTTCCGGGAAGTACGGCAATAATTGGTTTTCCGTTTTCGGAAACGTAGGCGGGTTCTGTGTTTCGAGCGATTGCATCTAACAACGGATGCCCGACAAATTCAGATTCGACGCAATGTTTGGTAAAAAAATCTTTCTCAAACGGCAAGATAACCAAAAGTTTATCAATATCTCTCCGCATCTGTTTCACACGTGATTTATGCCATGCCCAAACTTGTGGAGCGATATAATAAATCACTTTAATGCCCTGTTTTTTAGCCCATTTCGCAATTCTGAAATTAAATCCGGGATAGTCTATTAACACAATGGCATCCGGTTTAAATTCCAAAATATCTTTTTTACAAAAATCAAGATTTTGAAAGATAGTTCGCAGATTCATAAGCACTTCTACAAATCCCATAAATGCCAAATCTCGATAATGTTTGCGTAGATCCACACCTTCTTTTTGCATCAAATCACCACCCCAACCGCGAATTTCGAGATCGGATTGCAATCCTTTCAGTTCACGAACAAGGTTTGAGCCGTGCAAATCGCCCGATGCCTCTCCGGCAATGATGTAAAGCCTCATAAATTGAGATGTTTTAGTTTTTCAATCATGTCAAACGCAGTCAGGTCGTACTGTACAGGCACAATCGAAATATAATTTTGTTTCAATGCGTAAATATCCGAATCCTCGCTCACATTTCCATCTACAAATTCGCCTGCAAGCCAGTAGTAGTCTCCGTTCCAAGGGTCTTTTCGAGCTAAATACTCCTCCACCCAATGGGCATCAGCTTGTGTACATATTTTGATGCCTTTTATGTCCTCTTTTTTCGCTTTTGGGATATTAACATTCAGCGAAATCCCTCTCGGAATCTGTGTTTCGATAACATCAGCAATAATTTTTCGCATAAAATCCGCTGCTTGCATAAAATCCGCATCGTGATGATAATCCAACAACGAAAATCCGATTGATTTCACACCTTCTATGGAGGCTTCGATTGCTGCTCCCATTGTTCCGCTGTAAATCACATTTGATGAGGCATTTGAGCCATGATTTATGCCCGAAAGGACTAAATCCACGTTTTGGTTTTCCAGAGGAATTCTCAATCCCATTTTCACACAATCGACGGGCGTTCCAACGCAAACATATTCTTGATAATTTTCCTCTTTTTTCAATAAATTCAGGCGTAGCGGACGACTAACGGTGATAGCGTGCCCCATTCCCGACATGGGATCTTGCGGAGCAACAACCGTGATATTTCCGAAAGGACGTGCAATTTCGATGAGTGTTCTAAGCCCTTTGGCACGAATGCCGTCGTCGTTGGTAATGAGAATATTCAGCATAGTTCGGTGATTTTAATATCTTGCAAAGATACGAAAAAAAAATGAAAAATACAAATAAATTGCAATTTTCTTTCAAAAATCCGCATGTTAATAATTTTTTTCAATAAAAGTTGTGTATGTTTGATTTTTTTTGTACTTTTGCTGTCCGAAACCAAAAGGACGACAGAAAATAAGATATTTATGTTCTTCACAAATCCTACCATACTCTGGCTGTTATTGGCAATCGCTATTCCGATTGCGATACATTTATTTCATTTTCGAAAATTCAAAAAAACGTATTTTTCGAATGTGAAATTGTTGCAAAATATTCAAAATCAAACGAAAAGTCAATCGAAATTGAAACATTTACTGGTTTTGATATGCCGGATTTTCACCATTATTTGCCTTGTCTTGGCTTTTGCTCAACCTAATCCGAAAACAGCACTGAAATCGCTTGTAAGTGAGGGAACTAACTACGTTTCAATGGCAATCGACAATTCGTTCAGCATGGGAACAAACACCGAAAACGGCACGTTGCTCGATCAAGCCAAACAAAAGGCTAAAGAATTGATTTTGAAATACAAACCGTCCGACCGATTTGCCTTGATAACACAAGATTTTTTGGACGATAATCGTCGATTTGTCTCCCGAGAAGAGATGTTAGATGCGATTGAACGTATTGATATGGTGCCATTTTCGAATAATTTATCGGAAATTGTAAGTCGACAAAAAAGTTTATTTCAAAATGTTTCGAGTGAAAATAAGTCGCTTTTTGTGATTTCGGACTTCCAAAAAAGTATGGTTGACATCGAAAATTTGATTTCCGACACGATTTTGCAGACTTGGTTTTTTCCAATTCAATCCAGAAATTTGAACAATATCTCGATCGATTCTTTGTCGGTTGAAACCCCGATTTTCCAAATTGGAAACGAAATTGAGCTTCAAATATGGCTGACCAACTATAGTGAACAATCACTTCAAGAGATACCTGTTAGATTATTTATTGACAATAAGATAATCTCTGTTGGAAATGTGGATTTCGAGTCTCGCCAAACCAAAATGATCCAACGAAAATTGACTTTGCAACAAGCGGGATATTGGCAAGGTCATGTTGAAATTACCGACCACCCCATTACATTTGACGACAGGTTATATTTTACGCTGAATGTTCTGGAAAAAATTCCTGTTTTGATTATTTCCGAATCGCAACCTAATGCGTTTTTAATGAAATTGTTAGGGAATGACGAAAGTTTCGATTTGAAAATTCAGCATGTTCAAAACTTGGATTTTTCCATGCTGCAAAAAGTGAGTTTTGTAGTTTTAGACGAACTCAAAACGCTCTCATCAGGACTTCAAACTGAACTTTTGACGGCAATCGAAGCCGGATTATCTGTTCTGATTTTACCCGGAGAACAAACAGATTTAACTTCAATTAATAATTTAACAAAACTGACATTAAACACTGAGTATAAGCAAATTGAAAAATCGCAAATTAACGTAAATGCCATTTTGTCAGAGCATCCAATCTTTAAATCTGCATTCGTAAAACTGCCGGAAAACCTCCTTTTACCCGAAATTCAAAAATACTTTCCGGTTCAAGTTTCGAGTCGGTCGAATTTGCAATATCTACTTCGACTGAATAATAATGATCCGTTTTTGGCGTTCGGAAACGTAGGAAAAGGGCGTGCTTATTTGTCGGCAGTGCCTTTTGATAACAATTTCAGCAATTTTCAAAATCAGCCGATTTTTGTGGTTTCGATGTTAAATATGATTCTGCAAAGTGCTAATAATGAGGAATTATACCATTTATTAGGTCAAAATGAGGCTGTCGTACACCATGTAGGGGCAATACACGCATCACCCCTGTATCTGCAATCCGAAAATTCCGATTTCGAAATTATACCGCAAATCAGATTCAAGGGTAACCAATTATTTATCAATACATTCTCATCGTTAAAAGAAGCCGGAAACCACATGATAAGAACCAAAAACGAGACTATCGCCAAATTATCCTACAATTTCGATCGAAAGGAATCAAATTTACAAAGTTATTCACAATCGGAACTTGAAAAACTGGTTGAACAGTATCATTTAAGCGGATTTTTTGTCTTAAAAAACAACTTTATTTCAATGAATGGCAATCTGTTAGCTGTTGACTCTCGAATTTCTTGGTGGAAATGGTGTTTACTGCTCGCATTACTTTTTTTATTAACAGAGGTGTGCATATTAAGATTTTTTTAGTATCTTTGCACCGAAAATATATTAAATTTTTTTAGATGGCGAAAAAGACAGACAGCAAGAAAAAGCACGTAGAAGTATCGGAAAACGTAGATATTCAACTAAATACCACGAAAAAAGAGGAAAAATCTCGCACGATTAGTTTGTCTAATATGTATCAGTCGTGGTTTTTGGACTATGCCTCGTACGTGATTTTGGAGCGTGCCGTTCCCGAAATTCAAGATGGATTAAAACCCGTTCAACGGCGTATTTTGCACTCGATGAAAGAGTTAGACGACGGGCGTTACAACAAAGTTGCGAACATCATCGGAAACACGATGAAATATCACCCGCACGGCGATGCTTCGATCGGCGATGCGTTGGTGCAATTGGGACAAAAAGATTATTTGATTGATTGTCAAGGAAATTGGGGTAATATCTTGACCGGCGACAGTGCTGCTGCACCGCGTTACATTGAGGCGAGATTGTCGAAATTCGCCACAGACGTGGTTTTTAACCCCAAAACAACCAATTGGAAATCGTCGTATGATGGACGAAATAAAGAACCGATCACCTTACCTGTGAAATTTCCTTTGCTACTCGCACAAGGTGTTGAGGGGATTGCAGTTGGTTTGGCATCAAAAATTTTACCACATAATTTTAACGAATTGATTGATGCTTCAATCAAAGTCTTGAAAAATCAGCGATTTGAACTGTTACCCGATTTTCAAACGGGTGGTTTGGTTGATGCTGAAAACTACAACGATGGTTTGCGTGGCGGAAAAATCCGTGTTCGGGCACGTATTTCACAGGAGGATAGAAAAACGTTGCTGATTTCCGAAATCCCTTTCTCTACAACGACTTCCTCTTTGATTGACTCCATTTTGAAAGCCCGAGAAAAAGGTAAAATCAAAATTCGAAAAATTGATGATAACACATCGGAAAATGTCGAAATTTTGATTCATTTAGAGCCGAATGTTTCGCCGGACACCACGATTGACGCACTTTACGCCTTTACCGATTGTGAAGTGTCGATTTCGCCAAATGCTTGTGTAATTTCGGAAGAAAAACCTGAATTTATTGGCGTTACAGAGATTTTGAAACGTTCGACCGAGAACACGATGGCACTTTTGAAAAGTGAACTCCAAATTCGACTGAACGAACTGAACGACGATTGGCACTACACATCACTCGAAAAAATCTTTTTTGAAAAACGCATCTATCGCGAGTTAGAAAATGATGTAAAGACTTGGGAACACCTTTTGGACGACATTGAAGAGGCGTTCAAACCTTACAAAAAGAAGTTGAAACGAGAGATTACGCGTGACGATATTTTGAAACTTACCGAAAAACCGGTACGAAAAATTTCCAAATTTGATGTCAAAAAAGCCGATGAACACATTAAAAATCTGGAATTGGAAATGGACGAAGTGAAAAACCATTTGAAACATTTGGTTGATTATACCATCAATTATTTCCAGCAAATTAAGAAAAAACACGGTAAAAATTGGGAACGAAAAACCGAAATTCGCAGTTTTGAAACCATCGAACGTACGGCTGTTGCGGCAAATAACGTGAAATTGTATGTGAACAGAGAGGAGGGTTTCGTTGGAACTTCGTTGAAAAAAGACGAATTTATTGCCGATTGTTCGGACTTGGACGATGTGATTGCATTCCGCGAAGATGGCTCGTTTATGGTGGCGAAAGTGGCTGAGAAAGTGTTCTTTGGACAACATATTATCCATGTAGATGTGTTCCGAAAAAACGACGAACGCACGGTTTACAATATGGTTTATCAAGATGGAAAATATGGTTTTGCGTATATCAAACGTTTCAACATCGGTGGAATTACACGTGAAAAAATATATGATTTGACCAAAGGTTCGAAAGATAGCAAAGTGCTGTATTTTACGGCAAATCCGAATGGTGAAGCCGAAAATATTCGCGTGTTTTTGAAAAATAAACCGGGTTTACGACGGTTGGTTTTTGATTACGATTTTTCAGAATTGGCAGTTAAAGGACGTTCCTCGATGGGCAATATCTTGTCTCGAAATTTAGTCAAAAAAATTGTTTTGGAAAATGAAGGACATTCTACCTTGGCTGCTCGGAAACTCTGGTTTGACGAGAGTATCAAGCGATTGAATGCCGATGAACGCGGACAGTATTTGGGCGAATTCAAAGCACAAGACAAGATTTTGGAACTCACTCAAGACGGTTATTATCGCTTGCTAAACTTCGATTTGGGCACACATTTTGACGAGGATTTGATTCATATCGAGAAATTCAATCCGAAAAAACCGATAACAGCCGTGTATTTCGACGGCGAGATACAAAGGTTTTATTTGAAACGTTTTATGATTGAGGAAACCGACAAAAAAACGTTGTTTGTCGATGAACATCCGGAATCGTATTTGCTCACGATTAACGCAGATTGGCACCCCATGTTGGAGTTGGAGTTCGACAAAAAAATCAACAAACGCCACATCGAAGATGAAATTGTAGATTGCGTTGAATTTATTGGTGAAAAAAGTCATAAAGCCAAAGGCAAACGTCTGTCGAATTATACGATCAAATCCGTGAATTGGTTGGAATCTCAACCGCATGAAAATGACGAGGTTTTGACTGATGAAACACCGGAAAATGATGTGCAATTGGATTCTGAATTAGGCGTGATACAAAACGGAAAATTAGTGCAGGGTGAATTGTTTTAACGAAAAATAAATGTAAAAAATGTTATTAGAATCCGAACAAAAATTAGATTTCAATGACGTGTTGATTCGTCCGAAACGCTCGACATTAGAGAGTCGTAAGCAAATGGTGTTGGAACGCAAATTCAAAACCAAGTGGGCACAACGTGAATTTTCGTGTGTGCCGATTATCTGTGCGAATATGGCGACGGGCACATTTCGTATGGCGGAAGTGTTTGGCGAGTACAAAATGTTGGTGGCGATTCACAAATTTCATACGAAGGAGGATTGGCTGAATGCCTCAAAAGACGCACTTTCTGCGTCAATTTTCACCATTGGAATGTCGGATGCAGAATATCAAAATTTCAAAGAAATTCGCAATGCATTATTGGCTGCCAAAAAAATCAATCATTTGGACGATTTGTTTTTGTGCGTAGACATTGCAAACGGCTACACACAGCGATTTGCCTCATTTATTCGCAAAATTCGTGAAGAAAATCCGAATATGGTCATGCTTGCCGGAAATGTTGCAACGCCGGAAATGGTGCAGGAATTGATTATTGCGGGTGCGGATTATGTGAAAATCGGTATTGGCCCGGGAAGTCAGTGCACCACGCGATTGAAGGCAGGCGTAGGCTATCCGCAAATTTCTGCCTCGTTGGAATGTGCTGATGCGGCTCACGGATTGAATGCCGGAATTATTTTAGATGGTGGTGTTCGTTCGCCCGGCGATGCAGCAAAAGCGTTTATCGCAAACGCCGATATGATTATGATTGGCGGTATGTTTTCCGGAACCGACGAACAAGAAGGCGAACTCATTACACGCCGTTTTTTGACCAACGAATTGGACGAAAATAATCAACCCATCATAGAGGAAAAGCAGTATAAACTTTTTTTCGGTATGTCGTCGGAATATGCACAGAAAAAATTTATGTCGGGTGGCATGAAAAACTATCGCACCAGCGAGGGACGAAAAGAGGAAATCCTTTACAAAGGCTCGGTTCGAGAGGTTATTGATGATTTGTTGGGCGGTTTACGTTCGGCAGGAACTTACATCGGTGCCGGCAGTATAAAAACGTTTGGCAGATGCGGAACGCTTATCCGCGTAAGCAGACAGCATGACAGATTTTAATGACTGAAAATCGCTTTTGGTAATTCTCTTTGATTATAGGTTGATGCCATTACTTCGCCGTATGCCCCTGCGGAACGCAAAGCAATCATATCGTTGCGTTGTGCTTGATTCATTTGATATTCGGTCGAAAAAACGTCGGCAGATTCGCAAATCGGACCAACGACATCGTAGATTTCCTCCGGCTCATGTGAGGTCAAATTTTCAATGCGATGATTCGCGCTGTACAGGGCAGGGCGTAGCAAATCCGACATTCCGGCATCTACAATCGCAAATTGTTTTTGTGAACCTTTTTTGACATACAACACCCGTGTAATCAGACTTCCGCAAGGTCCGACCACCGAACGTCCCAATTCGAAGTGTACTTTTTGATTTTTACGGATCTCCAAATGCTTGCGAAACGTTTCGAAATACATCTTGAAATCCGCAATGGGTATATGATTCGGGTGTTCGTAGTTGATACCCAAACCACCTCCGCAATTGAGAATTGAGAATTGAGAATTAACTTCGTTGAGCATAGAAAATGAATTTTGAATTTCATTGATGCGTTTTGCCAAATTTTCAAACACATTCATATCTAAAATTTGTGATCCGATATGAAAATGCAATCCTATCAATTCCACGTTTGACAAGGTTTTTAGAACATTCAACACATGATGTAATTCAGACAAATTGATGCCGAATTTATTTTCGTTCAAGCCGGTTGTGATGTAGTGATGTGTTTGTGCATCTACATTCGGATTGAGGCGTAAACAGACACGAGCGTGCTTGCGAAGTTTGCCCGCTAATTCATCAATAACGTGCAATTCAGGAATGGATTCCACGTTGAAACAAAAGATATTTTCGTTCAATGCCAGCTCAATTTCCCAATCGGTTTTTCCAACACCGGCATACACAATTTTTTCCGGAGCGAATCCTGTTTTGAGTGCAATTTGAATTTCACCACCACTTACACAATCTGCTCCAAACCCTGATTTTGCAATGGTTTCAAGGATTCTAAGATTACTATTTGCTTTAAGTGCATAATGCACTTCGAAGTCGCCTTTAGTTGCGTGAATTTCCTGTAAAGTTTGGTTGAGCAACTGTAAATCGTAGTAATAAAAAGGTGTCCGCAACGTTTGAAAAACATCTAACGGAAAGTCTCCTGTCATCATAAAAATAAGGTATTGTGGAGTTTTTGTAAGGCTTTGATTTTGTCTTCAGAACGAACGATAAACGAAATGTTGTAATTGCTTCCGCCGTACGAAACCATTCGAATCGGAATATCTTGAAAGGCTTGTAAAACCTTAGATTGAATGCCGATGGTGTCTGATGGAATTTGTCCAACGACACAAATAATGGTCATGTTTTTTTCCACAAAAACCGTTCCGCACTTTTCCAATTTTTGTTTGATTTCGTTGAGATGTTTATTGTTGTCAATCGTTACAGAAACGCCGACTTCCGAAGTTGTAATCAAATCAATCGGCGTTTGAAAATCTTCAAAAATCTGAAACACTTCTCGCAAAAAACCATACGCTAAAAGCATTCGTCCGGATTTGATTTTTATAGACGTAATGCCGTCTTTTGCAGCAATAGCAACGATTCCGGAGTGAGATACTTCATTGGAAATGGTTGTACCTTCTGCGGTTGGTTGCATCGTGTTGAGTAAACGAACCTTGATATTTTTTTCTTTTGCCGGCAAAATACACGTTGGGTGCAAAATTTTTGCACCAAAATATGCCAACTCCGCAGCCTCTTCAAATTGCAGATTTCGTACGGGTTTCGTGCCTTCTACCAAACGAGGATCATTATTGTGCATCCCATCAATATCCGTCCAGATTTGAATTTCGTCGGCATTCACGATTGACCCAATAATTGATGCCGTATAATCACTTCCGCCACGTTGCAAATTGTCGATTTCAGCATTGTGATTAAGACAAATAAAACCTTGTGTGATAAATAATTTTTGTGTTGGATTTTGGTTGATAATTTTTGTCAAATCCGCATCAATTCTATCAAAAACAGGTTCGCCATGCTCATTAACGTGCATAAAATCCAATGCAGGAATGAGTTTACAATCCACATTTTTTTCTTGTAAATAGTGCGTAAACAAATGTGTAGAAAGCAATTCGCCTTGTGCTAAAATTTCTTTTTCAACGATTGGCGAATATGTTTTTTGCACTAAATGATTCAAATGTTCAAAAACAGAATCCACGAAACGAGTTGATTTTTCAATAGATTCAGGCGTTTTGTGCAGTTCCGAAACCATTTGGATATAGGTTTGTTTCAGATGAGCGAGTAGGGGAGAGACACGCTCAGTCCTTACAGAATTGGCAATTTCAACCAACGAATTGGTCGTTCCCGACATTGCCGAAAGTACAATAATTTTGGTGTCGCCATCGTCAATTAATCCTGCAACATGTTTCATTCGAGCGGCTGATCCTACTGATGTTCCGCCGAATTTCTGTATTTTGGAAATTTTCATAAAAATTAAATCTTCATTCCGATGATAAAAATACCAAATTCATCAGCCATTTTTATCACAGCCTCACGCTCAATCAAGAGGATTGCACCGGCTTCGACTGCAATGCCTTTTATGCCGTATTTTTTTAGTAATTCAATGGTTTGTAAGCCAATAGCAGGCAAATCCGTTCGAGTATCCTGACCGGGTTTTTTCACTTTAACCATCACGGGAGCCTTACCTTGTTTTTTCAAAGTCGCTGCACGAGACAGCATCATATCGGTACCCTCCACAGCTTCCACCGCCAAAACAATGCCTTCTTGAACAACAGCCGCTTGTCCGACATCTACCGAGCCCAACGCTCTTGCTACAGCAATGCCACGTTGAATATCATTCATATCATCATCGGAAGGTTTGGTTTTTCCATAAATTCCTTCCGAAAACAACATTTCGGGAACGACATCTTCAATGCCTACAACCTTAAATCCGCAGTCGCCGTAGTTTTCGATTTCATCAATCACGGCGAGAAATAAATCATTATCGCCCATTTTTTTGATTGCTAATTTTGCAATCATTTTTGCACCTTGCCAATCGGGAATCAACTCCTTGAATGACGGGCGTTTGATACCACCTGCCATGACAATTTCTTTGACTTCTTGTTTTGCAAAATTTTTCAAAATTTTTCCAACTTCGCCGATTTTTGCAAAAATATGTGGAGCATCTTTGATTTGTTCTTCCCAAGAAAAAGGCTCGAGACCTATAACAAATATCTCTCTTCCCGTGTTATTACAGTGTTTGATGATTTCCGTCGGTAACACGCCTCCGCCGGCAATTAATCCTAATTTTTCTTTTTCCATGGTGCAAAGATACAAAAAATTTGTGGTAATTCAAAAAAAATGTGTATCTTTGTACTCAAAATTACAAATCCTTAAATCTTTTTAGTATGATACATTACAAAAAAATCGCAACAATTGCATGCTTACTATTTGCATGTTTGGTATTATCAGCACAAAACGGAATCGACTGGAAAATTGCGGAACTGCCGCATTTACAACGAACGGAGGGAAATCCTGAAACCTTTGAAACACCGCTTGGAAAAGCAGTTCAATTCAATGGAAGTGATGCTTACTTTTTAGATCATCATCCGCTGAAAGGCTTGTCGCAGTTCACTTTGGAGGTTATTTTCCGCCCCGATGGTGATGGACGATTTGAGCAACGTTTTTTACATATTGGTACCGTTAGCAGTCAACGTCTAATGTTGGAAACCCGCGTAAAACGTGATGGTACCTGGTATTTCGACACACATTTTCATTTACCGAATGATTTCAAATTAACGTTGATTGACTCCACACTAACCCATCCCACCGATTGCTGGTATCATGCAGCAGTAGTTGTTGACGGCACTCGTGCAAAAGTATTTATCAATGGCGTTATTGAATTTGACGAACCCCTTGAATACTTGCCACTCAGCGAAGGCGATGTAACCTCTATCGGCGTGCGTCAAAATTTGCGTTCGTGGTATAAAGGAGGTTTTTATCGCATGCGTATCACCCCTCATCCGCTCCCCGTAAGCGAATTTCTCAACGATCATCATGCATTGAATGATAATCAATAAACAAGTGCAATTTACAAAAATATCTGATCTGAATTGAACAATTTTTTGATGATTTCAAAAAAAATCGTATCTTTGCAAAAAAATTAAGAACGCACTATGAATACAATGGAGTTAGAAGCACAAAAAGCATGGTTGGCACGTGAAATTTTGTGTATGAATAGCGAAGTCAAATTAAACGACCTGTGGGTCGTGTTAAAAGGCTATAATCCGCTTGCATATCAACAAGAAAAAAGCCAAAAACGAGATATTGGTTTTTTGGAAGGAAAGGCGAAAGTGATTTTTGCAGATGATTGGGAAATGACGCCTGAAGAACTCAATATGGTATGAAAAGATATTTGTTAGATACACATACGCTTATTTGGGCGATTGCGGATAAAAGTAAACTCTCAAAACAAGTTTTGGAGATACTGCAAGACAGCGATACGCAGTTGTTTGTGAGTGCCGTGTCTTTTTGGGAAATTGTCCTAAAGCACGGAAAGGGAAAACTCAATTTGGATAATTTTCACATTCACGACATCCCCGATTATTGCAGAAAGTTAAGCATACAACCTGTTCCGTTAACGTCCGATGAGGCGATTAACTATTCAAAATTTTCTTTTGCCGAAAATCACAAAGACCCTTTCGACAGAATGCTGATCTACCAATCCATAAAAGGTGATTACACCTTGATAAGCCGTGACGAAAAGATGAAATTTTACGAAAAAGACGGCTTGAAGTGTATTTGGTAATTTTTTCGTATCTTTGCAAAATCATAATAAAAAAAAACAAAACCATGAAATAAACGAAAACATAATAAAATATAGCGGTTGCTATTCTTGTTATCGAAAATTAGACACTTTCGCAGTATAGACAAGGATAAGAACGCCTGCCAGTGCGGGCTTACTTGTTTGTCTATATGGGTCGTCTAATACCTCGATAACGGATTTGTTAAGTCCGTTTTTTTTATTGTCAAAAACTCAAACACAATTAAACAAAATACAAACTAAAAAACCAAAAAAAACTATGAAAAAATTTCTTTATTCTGCGATGATTTTATCGCTTGCTTTTGCAATTTCTTGTGACAAAGACCCCAACAACACGGAAACAACCACTAATGGTGAAAGTGTGGTGATCAACGGCGTGAGTTGGGCAACCCGCAACCTTAAGGCTCACGGCGAATTTGTAGAAAACACGCAAGACTATGGTGCTTTTTTCCAATGGGGGCGAAAGGGCGATGGGCACGAACAGCGCACAAGCCCAATCGCAAGCGGTCCTATTACCGTATTCGATGCCAACGGACAGCCCACAGGCACAAACACAGGCCGATTTATAACCAATGGCATCCCCCCTTGGGATTGGCGCACCCCGCAACAAAACACCTTATGGAACTCCGGCACGGAAAGCAACCCGATAAAAACCGTCAACGACCCCTGCCCTCAAGGGTGGCGAATGCCAACTGAAACTGAACTTACATCACTTGGAAATGCCCCCAACACATGGACAACGAATTGGAACGGAACAGGTGTTGCGGGTCGCATTTTCGGAACTGCCCCTGGTACGCTTTTCCTGCCCGCTGCAGGCTACCGCTACTACAGCTACGATGGGGTGGTCGGCAACGAGGGTACGAACGGCGGCTACTGGAGCAGTGCAGTCGATGGGACGTACGCCCGGAGCTTGTACTTCTACAGTGGCGATGTGAGCATGTACGACGGCTACCGAGCGCTCGGACAATCCGTCCGCTGCGTCTCAGAATAATTAGTTTGAATGGTGAATTGTAGTAGGGGCACAAAATTTTGTGCCCCTACGGATTCACACTGGCGGGCGAAAACCGATTTTTGAAAAGGCAAACCATTTTTTTCCAAGGGCTTTTTACGATGCACCCAAGTGGTAGGGGTCGTTGTCAATCAACAAAAAACTGTCCTGAGAA
>WRKV01000042.1:0-15465 GCA_009777915.1 Bacteroidales bacterium
AGTTTTTTTGAATACTTTTTTTGCTCTCAAAAAAAGTATTAAGAGATATAGACTAATAATAGCAAGGGGATGTCTCGACTTCGCCACTGCGTGGCTACGCTCGACATGACGGCGAGAGTGCTGCGTGTGCGGAGTTTACCCTGAGCGTAGTCGAAGGGGTCGACATGACGGGCGAAGCGTAAAAAACCATGAGGTCGCAAAGTAAATACCCCACACTTACGATCTACTTCAATAACTTCTTAATCAACAAAACAAAATCCTCAATTTCTTTCTCAGTTGTGTCCCACGAACACATCAAGCGGGCTTCGTGAATGTCTTCGTTCCATTCATAGAAAAAATACGTCTCTTGCAATGGTTGAATAATTGCTTTTGGAAGTTTCGCAAAAACCGCATTGGCAGAGGATTTTTGGGTGATCTCTATTTCAGAAACAGTGTTGAGTTTTTCAACCAAAAGTTGTGCCATAGCATTGGAATGTCGAGCAGTTTTCAAATACAAATCATCTGTCAAATATGCCGAAAATTGTGCTGAAATATAGCGCATTTTCGAAGAGAGTTGCATACCTTGTTTACGAATGTATTTGAAATTTTCACACAACGAAACATCAGCAAACACAATGGCTTCGCCGTACATCATGCCGTTTTTCGTTCCACCGAACGACAACACATCTACACCGCAATCGAATGTAAATTCTTTTATTGATAGGCTCAAAGCCACAGCAGCATTGGCGATGCGAGCACCATCCATTTGTAAATACATATTTTTTGAATGAGCGTAATCTGCCAAAACCTTGATTTCATCGGGTGTGTAGAGCGTTCCAAGTTCGGTTGTTTGTGAAATCGAAATCACTTTCGGCTGAACATGGTGTTCGAAATCCACCAACGATTGAAATTTTTCAATATCGGCAATGCGTAATTTTCCGTCTTTCGTAGGAACAGTCAGTAATTTACAGCCTGTAAAACGTTCCGGAGCACCGCATTCGTCGACATGAATATGGGCGGTTTCTGCACAAATCACAGCATGATGAGGTTGCGTCAAAGCCTTTAATCCAAGCACATTTGCAGCCGTTCCGTTAAATGTAAAATACACTTCAACAGAATTTCCAAGCAATTGCTTAAATTGTTGAATGGCTTTTTCTGTGTAAACATCGCCGCCGTAAGCAGTTGCATGATCTACGTTCACATCTGAAATCGCTTTCAAAATTTGCGGATGAACCCCCGAATAATTGTCGCTGGCAAAACCTTTCATGATTTTTTTTCTAAATAACTTGCAAAGATACGAAAAATTTTTCATTTTCATTTATTTTTTGTATCTTTGCAGAAAACTATTGTAATGAATAAAATCTTAAAAATCGCATTAAACATCCTGATATTCGCTGTCATCGCGGGATTCGGATATTACATGATACGTTCGATGAATTCGGACAACCGCACGCGTGCAGGAGAACAACATGCGGAATCTACGTTTGTTTCACCCTATACGCTCGTCAACAGTTTTGAATTTAATTCCGATGTGATTTGTTTTGACGTGTTTGATGATGAAATTTATGCGGTTTTAACCGATCGAATTTCCGTGTCGAGTGGATTCGATTACCCCGGTGGAACGTTTGCTGATGTTCGCGATTTCATGATCAACAACGATGGAATGTATCTGCTGTTTCCAACAAAAATAGAATTGTATAATTTTGCAAAACAAAGAGAAAGCGAATGGAATGCTTGCAGTGATAATGCTGATTATGTTGCCATGACGACATCAAAAAACTACATTTTTGTTACGGATGCGGCAAACAAAAACATTGTTCAATATGATAGAAAAGGAAATTTAGTTCGTTTCATCAAAAGTCCGGAAGGCTTTATTATTCCAAGTCATACGTTCGATATCATCAACATCAATGATACGATTTATGTGTCGAATTCGGGTAGACATCAAATCGAAAGTTATACCCTTGATGGAGAATTTATTTCATCGTTCGGCAAGTCTGGATCGCAAGCCGGAGCCTTTGCGGGCTGCTGTAATCCGGTGTTTTTGGTTGCAACTTCCGGTGAAAATATCCTCACGTCCGAAAAAGGAAATCCGCGCATTTCATCGTATGGAAAAGATGGAAAATTCCGTTCAATTCTGTTCGATGCAACTATGTTGGGCGGTGGTACAAATGCTTACAGAATGAAAGTTTCGGACGATCATATTTACATTGCGAACAAAAAAACAGTTTCGGTTTATGGTAGAAACATATTAGAGTGTGCCTCTGCTACGGGAAATTCCTGCAAAAATTCTTGCAGCGGCTGTCCGAATAGAAAATAATCATGACAATAAAAATCAATAATCGCGAAATCAACGTAGAGACGGACAATTATTCATCTCCGCTACTGATTGAAATCCTCCGCCAAGAGGGATTTGACGTACCATCGCTGTGTTATGCAAAAGAAAAAAAACACCAAGCCTCATGCATGGTTTGTGTGGTGAAAAACAACGAAACCGGACAAATTATTCCATCGTGTTCAACGATTGCAACTGACGGAATGAACATTGACAGCGAAAGCGATGAAGTGAAAAATTTGCGAAAAC
The DNA here is from genome assembly GCA_009777915.1 of Bacteroidales bacterium. Taxonomy (GTDB): domain Bacteria; phylum Bacteroidota; class Bacteroidia; order Bacteroidales; family P3; genus WRKV01. The sequence goes on from WRKV01000042.1 coordinate 2,564, forward strand.
AATCGTTGGAATTGTTGTTGAGCGACCATATCGCAGTGTGCAAACCACCGTGCAATCGCGACCAATGTACCTTGCGAAAATACGCCACAGAATATAAGGCAAAATGGAATACATTCGAACGTTATTCTGCATTAAAAGATACATCTCCACAACATATCAAAGATAATTTTTGGTTTGATGTGAGCAAATGTATTCGTTGCGGATTGTGTGTTTACAACAGTAACGACGGCTTTACATTCAAAGACAGAGGTTTTGGTATGCAAATATTTTTACCTGCGGAAAGTGTGAATAATGTTGACGAATCGCTTTGCGAAATTTGTCCGACACAAGCGTTGTACCTCGCTTAATCCGTCATGTTGAGATATCCTTGCTAATTTCAAAAAAAAATCGTATCTTTGCAAATTAATTATGGTATGGGCAAAGAATGCTCTGCCCCAACAAAAATAAATTATGTGTAAATTATTAGAAGGCAAAACAGCCGTTATTACAGGTGCTGCACGCGGCATCGGAAAAGCAATTGCGATTGCTTATGCAAAACAAGGTGCAAATGTTGCATTCACGGATTTGAACTACGATGACAATGCCAAAGCAACCGAAAACGAACTGAAAGCATTTGGTGTAAAAGCCAAAGGATACGCCTCGAACGCAGCAAATTTCGCAGATACAGAGAACGTAGTCGGCGAAATTCTAACCGAATTCGGAACGATTGATATTTTGGTCAACAACGCCGGTATCACCAAAGATACGCTGTTGATGAAAATGACCGAAGAGCAGTGGGACGCCGTGATTAACGTGAATTTGAAATCGATTTTCAATTTCACCAAAGCCGTTCAAGGTACGATGCTCAAACAACGTTCGGGAAGTATTATCAACATGAGTTCGGTCGTTGGCGTTTCCGGAAATGCCGGTCAAACCAACTATTCTGCATCGAAAGCCGGAATTTTGGGTTTCACAAAATCGTTTGCGAAAGAAGTCGGTTCGAGAAATATCCGTTGCAATGCGATTGCTCCGGGCTTTATCATTACCGAAATGACTGCACAGTTGCCGGAAGATGTTGTCAAATCATGGGCAGATAAAATTCCGTTGAAACGTGGTGGAACGCCGGAAGATGTGGCGAATGTTTGCGTATTTTTGGCGTCTGATATGTCGGCGTACGTAACGGGACAGACGATACATGTTTGTGGTGGCATGAATATGTAATTTGTGACACGTGTCTCTAATTTCAAATAATCCAACATGGTACGTGCTATTCTGCGTAGTAGCGGGTTTGTTGCTTGCAGGAATTTTGTATTATCAATCGAAAAAAGATGGATTTGATTCTCCGAAACGCTACCTGATGGCGGGTTTGCGGTTCTTGTCTGTGTTTTTGATCAGTTTTTTGTTATTAAGTTTTTTGTTGAAAATCGAACGCCGCCGATCAGAAAAACCGATTGTGGTTTTGTTGCACGACAATACGGAATCGCTTGCCGATTTTTCGAAAAATAATCCGCAATGGTTGTCTAAATGGGCTGATTTTTCAAGGGGTTTGAACGATAAGTTTGAAGTAGAAAATCTGACATTCGGAAAAGATATTTCATCGACAAACGAAATTTTATTGGACGAAAAACAGACCCATATCGCGAATGCATTTTCGCAAATTCGATCGCAATTTTTTGGACGAAATTTGGCTGCTGTGGTTTTGGCATCAGATGGAATTTATACGGCGGGAGAATATCCTTTACCGTCTGCCGAAAATTTGCGAGTGCCTGTTTTTACAGTGGCTTTGGGCGACACAACCGAATACAAAGACGTGTGGATTCATCGAGTCAATCATAATCAATTTGCGTATTTGGGTAATCAATTTCCCATCAATATCGAACTGCGAGCCACGCAATTGCTCGGTACGAAAGTAAATCTGACTATTCAGACCGAAGGACAAATTGTTTTTTCAAGAGAAGTAAACATTGATAAACCACAATTTTTTCAAACCATTGAAACCTTTCAAAAGGCTACAAAGACAGGCATTCAACGGTATGTAATTTCAGTTTCAGCAATTTCCGATGAACGAAATACAGCCAATAATCGCCGCGAGATTTTTGTAGAAGTGTTGGATACTCGACGAAAAATTTTGATGCTTGCATCTTCTCCACACCCTGATATTTCGGCAATTCGGACATCTGTTTCAGAATCCGAACGCTACGAAGTGGATTTGGTTTTAGATGGAAACTTGCCATCGCCACTCGAAAAATACGATGTGGTAATTTTACACCAATTGCCTGCAAAAACAGGCGTTATGAACAATCTGTTTCCGCAAATTTTGAATAAACAACTTCCCGTTTGGAACATCATTGGCACACAAACCGATCTGAATGCATTCAACAGAATGAATTTTGGTGTGTCGGTTCAATCACGCGGAAACCAAACCAATGAGGCGTTTCCAAGTTTCAACACAGCGTTTACGAATTTCACATTTTCAGATGCTGCGAGAAATCAACTGTACGGTTTTCCACCGTTACACGTGCCTTTTGCAAGTTTTACATTGGCGGAATCTGCACAAACTTTTTTATTTCAAAGAATCTTGAATGTTACGACTGATATGCCGTTGATGATTACCAATCAAAGTTTGAATAATCGTTCGGTTGTCTTGTTGGGCGAAGGAATTTGGCGTTGGCGATTGAATGAATTTTTGCAAAAACAAAATTACGAAACGGTAGATGAACTGATCAATAAAACCATTCAATATCTTTCTGCAAGTTCCGACAAACGCCTGTTTCGTGTGAATTCAAAAAACATTTTTGACGAAACCGAACCGATTGAAATCGATGCGGAATTGTACAACGATGCTTTCGAACCTGTTATTTCAGCCGAAGTTACCATCGAAATAAAAAATGAAAATGGTGTGGTGTATCCGTTTACATTTTCGCCCTCCGGAACGATTTACAAATTACGTGCAGGGCTTTTGCCTGTAGGCGATTACACGTACATTGCACGAACACAATTGGGCAATCAAAATCATCAAGTTAGTGGTCGTTTTTCAGTGCGGTCGATGAATGTTGAACAGTTGAACTTACTTGCGGATCATCAGTTGCTGAATTTAATTTCCGTACAAACCGAGGCTGAAATGGTTTATCCGAATCAGCTGGACGAATTGAAAAATATCTTGTTTTCTCGCGAAGACGCAAAGCCCGTAACCTACGTGGAACGCGGATTTCACGAGTTGTTGAATCTGAAATGGATTTTGGCTTTATTGATTTTAATTCTGTCAGCCGAATATCTTTTACGCCGATATTTCGGGTCGTATTAATTAATATCTGTAATGTTCGGCCTTGTAAGGTCCGTCTACCGGAACGCCAATATAATCGGCTTGTTCGGGCGTGAGTTTAGTTAGTTTTACACCAATTCTATCCAAGTGCAAACGGGCAACTTCTTCGTCTAATTTTTTCGACAACCGATACACGCCGATTTCGTAAACATCTTTATTTTTCCACAAATCCAACTGTGCTAAAGTTTGATTGGTAAACGAATTGCTCATCACAAAACTCGGATGTCCCGTAGCACAACCCAAATTCACCAATCGCCCTTCTGCCAAGAGAAAGATGCAATGTCCGTCGGGAAAAATATATTTATCCACTTGTGGTTTGATATTGATTTTTTGGATACCGGACATATTCTCCAATTGTTCAACTTGAATTTCGTTATCGAAATGTCCGATGTTACAAACAATCGAATCGTCTTTCATTTTTTTCATGTGTTCGAGCGTGATTACATCTTTGTTTCCGGTTGTTGTAACATAGATATTTCCTTCGTGCAACGCATCTTCGATGGTCGCCACTTCAAAACCTTCCATAGCAGCTTGCAACGCACAAATCGGGTCGATTTCCGTTACAATTACACGTGCACCATAACCATGCATCGAACGTGCACAACCTTTACCAACATCTCCGAAACCAAGCACCACCACTACCTTTCCGGCAATCATCACATCTGTTGCACGCTTGATTCCATCTGCCAAAGATTCTTGACAGCCGTACAAATTATCGAATTTCGACTTCGTTACCGAATCGTTGACATTGATAGCAGGAATCAGCAATTCACCTTTTTCCATCATCTGATACAACCGATGAACACCTGTTGTAGTTTCTTCCGAAACGCCTTTCCACTCGGCAACTGTGCGATGCCAACGTTGATTGTCTTCTTTCAAAATCGCTTTCAAACTATCCAAAATCACACCTTCTTCCTTGCTACTCGGCGTGTAATCTAAGGTCTTTGCATCTTTTTCTGCTGCATATCCTTTATGGATAAAAAGTGTGGCATCGCCACCATCATCAACAATAAGCTGCGGACCTTTTTGACCGGGGAATGCCAACGCTTGATTGGTGCACCACCAGTACTCTTCCAATGTTTCACCTTTCCATGCAAACACCGGAATTCCGGCAGCAGCAACGGCTGCAGCCGCATGATCTTGTGTAGAAAAGATATTGCAACTGCACCAACGCACCTCTGCACCAAGCTCTACAAGAGTTTCAATCAACACCGCTGTTTGAATCGTCATGTGCAGGGAACCCATAATTCTCACGTCTTTCAGCGGTTTTTCCTTGCCGTATTTCATACGTAAACTCATCAAACCCGGCATTTCTTTTTCTGCAATCGTAATCTCTTTACGACCAAATTCCGCCAAACTAATGTCGGCGACTTTGTACTTCAAATTGTAATCTGTTGTCATTTTTCTTTGTTTTTATTCGTTTGAGACCGCAAAGGTACAATTTTTTTCTCATTTTTCCAAAAAAAATTTGGTAGTTTCAATTATTATTCGTATCTTTGCAAGTTCGAAATAGTATAAACCTGCGAAATGAGTGTTATCAAATATAAGTCTGCCCTCGTATTGTGTATTATGGCAATGCACATGTACGGTCAGCAAACACCACAAATTTCGCACTACATGTTTAACACACCTATGTACAACCCGGCAGCAGCAGGATTCACAAACAGCATTCAAGCCAGCGGCATTTGGCGCCAGCAATGGTACGGCTTTGAAGGAGCACCTCAACAGGTGCAGATTGCTGTTGATGCACCGATCAGAGCCATCCAAAGTGGTGTGGGAGTGAACATTTTTAGCGACCAAATCGGGATTTTTAATGCGACCACCATACAATTGGCATACAATTATCAAATACCGTTTATGGACGGAACCTTGGGTATGGGCGTTCAGTTTGGAATGAACAGCATGGGGATAAAACCCGATTTTGAATCTATAGAGCCGTCCGGTAACGATCCTGCTCTGAGGAATATCGGAAATGAAGCATCGGAATTTCTGTTTGACGTGAGTGCAGGATTCTTTTACACTGTTACCGATCAATATGAAATCGGAATTTCGATGGGACATCTCAATGCACCCAAGTTTGACAAGGTGGAGAAAGGGGAGAAGTTCTATGTTTACCAACAGAGACGTGCTCTGAATCTTTCGGGAAGTTACAATTTTTCGTTGGATATGTTTCCGCAAATTGACTTTGTGCCGTCGACTCTAATCAAATCTGATTTCACAACTTTTCAAATGGATTTATCGTTGATTGGTCTTTACGACAAGCAGTTTTGGGGAGGAATTTCTTACCGATTAGGCGATGCGATTGTGTTGTTGGGTGGATTGAACCTTCAACAATTTCAACTTCCGCTGTATGTCGGAGTCGCGTATGATATCACAACCAATCGACTGTCTAAAGGTACAAAAATCGGTGGAGGATTCGAAGTTTTTGCTCGATATTCATTCAATATCAGTGTGGATAGAGTGCCTCACAGCTATAAAAATTCACGATTTCTCTAAATGATGTAACATTTTACAAAATTCTACGTAAACACAGAAAACCCGAAAAACACGAAAAAATAACAAAACAATCAGAAATTAACAAAACAATCTATTGATATGAAAATGATGAAACAACATGCAAGTATCGTGTTAGCAATCGTGCTAATGTTGATGAGTTGTCAAAGAAACTCCGGCTACGGACAGTTGACCGGTGTTCAAGATCGTAACCGAACTCAGGCTCCGATTCCTCATGGAATGATTTATGTTCCGGGAGGGTATGCGACGATTGGTTCGGGTGGCGACGACCCGTCTTATTCAATGATTTACACGCCAAAAACCGTAAGTATTTCGGCGTTTTACATGGATGAAACGGAAATCACTAACAACCAGTATCGCCAGTTTGTTAATTGGGTTAAAGACTCAATCAGACTTCGACTTTTGGGTGAAGTTGATGAAGGTTTCTTAATTGTGGATCCTGATGGTGAAGAAGATGTTGCGGATCTGAATTGGAAGTATCGTCCAAGACGATGGACTTCCGAGCATGAAGAAGCTGTGGATCAGTTGTACACGCCTTCGGAAGAACGTTATTATCGCCGTAAGGAGATTGACACTCGAAAACTGAATTTTGAGTTTTTTACGTTCGATTATGCTGGAGCAGCCCAAAAAACTTGGGGTGAAGAGCTCGACAACCGATACGAAGGCGTTAACATGGGCTCATTCGTGAATCGTCCGAATTCACTGAGAAGTCGTGCAGGATTTATCAGCAAACACGTGGTAAATGTATATCCGGATACACTTTGCTGGATTGTAGATTTCTCGTATTCTTACAACGATCCGATGGTTCGCTCGTATTTCAGCAGTCCGATGTACGACCACTATCCCGTTGTTGGCGTAACGTGGACGCAAGCCAGAGCCTTTGCCAAATGGAGAAGTATCACTCACAATAACGAATTGTCTCGCAGAGGTTTCCCTGCATTGGAAGAATATCGTTTGCCAACCGAAGCGGAATGGGAATTTGCGGCTCGCGGTGGCTTGGATTTGAATCCATTTCCATGGGGAGGTCCGTATGCGATGAATATGAACGGTTGTTTGATCGGAAATTTCAAGCCACAACGCGGAAAATATGCACTTGATGGCGGAATTTATCCGGTTATCGTAGGACATTATGCACCAAACGATTACGGCTTGTACGATATGATGGGCAACGTTGCCGAATGGTGTATTGATGCATGGCAAGATGCTTACGAAGCACTTCACGACTTCAACCCTGTTTTCACGTATGATGCAAAACCGGACGATCCGGTAGCGAAACAACGTAAAGTGATCAGAGGTGGCTCGTTCAAAGACTTTGCTGAAAATACCAAAGTTTATGCCCGTCACTACGAATATCAAGATACTGCAAAATCTTATATCGGATTCCGCTGTGTGATGTCTTATCTCGGTAGAGATAGAAATGATAATGCGAGAACAGCATCTAACATTTACAGATAAAAATTTAATTAAAATAAAGAATCACAAACAACTAAACAAGAAATTATTATGGGTTTACAAGAAATAGTAAGAAGTAAAGGTTACAAAAGTTTTATGGCGAAACTTTATGGTTGGGGTGCAGCGCTTGTAATTTTAGGAGCATTGTTCAAAATTAATCACTATCCTTTTGCTAATGAGATGCTTATCCTCGGTATGGGAACAGAGGCAATCATTTTCTTTTTCTCCGCCTTTGAACCGATTCACGAAGAAGTCGATTGGTCGTTGGTTTATCCGGAATTAGCCGGTATGGAGCACGAAACAGATGTTGATCATCATCGTAAAAGGGACGAAGGTCTTAGCGAAAAATTAGACAATTTGCTCAAAACAGCACAAATTGATGCCGAATTAATCGGCAGTTTGAGTATAGGACTTAATAAACTTGATGCCACAGCAAAGAGTTTGAACGCTTCAACCGACATTATAAGTGTGAACACCAATTATGCAGACGAATTAGTCAAACTTACTGCAAGTTTGGGTAATTTGAACACACTTTATATGCAACAACTTGAGGCATCATCGCATCAAATGGAAGCGACTGCAAAAGCTCAGGAAAACATGAACCGTATTGCCGAAACTTTAGCCGGAACTCTTGAAAGCTCCGCAAAATATAAAGAGGAAATCAACGAACTTTCGATGAGTGTAAACGCGCTGAACAAAATCTATGGCGGTATGCTTAAAGCAATTAAAAGTGTAGGAGATAAAGGCTAAAAAAAGGGTAAAAGGTGAAAGGTAAATGGTGAAAAAATTAACCCTTTGAATAAAACAATTAAACAACTAAACAATTAAACACTATAAATAATGGCCGGAGGCAAACAAACCCCAAGACAGAAACTGATCGGTATGATGTATTTGGTGCTAACAGCGATGTTGGCGTTGAATGTATCGACCGCCGTTTTGATGTCTTTTTTAACCGTAAATGATAGTATTGTAGCGACTAACAAAAATTTTGAGACCAAAGTTGAAAGTGTGTATGTGATGTTTGAAAAGGCTTTGGCTGAGAATAAGGAGAAAGTTCAAGAGAGTTTTGACCTTGCACAGGAGGCTAAGAAATTGACCGCCGAATTTCGGGAACACGTTCAACTTTTAAGAACTGAACTAATCTCAATGTCGGGAAAAATGTCGATGGAAGAGGCTATGGATTTCAATCCTCGCGATCTCGGACGTCAAGACGACTATGACACGCCGTCTCATCTCTTTTTGAACATGGGAAAAGGTGCCGAACTTCGTGAAAGAATCGCCACACACGTCAAAGCCATGCTTGAACTTCTACCGGAAGAGTACAGAGGAAACATCGTGGTGCCGTTTGATATCACAGGACCGTTTTACGATAACAGTGGAAAGGAAATTCCTTGGGAAGTTGCCAATTTCTACAAATCTATCATCGTTGCATCAATCACCATTCTAAATAAATTAGAAAACGACGCCATGAACTTGGAAATTGATGTTACGAACGAGTTGTTTCGCTTGATTACATCGGGCGATATGACGTTCGATAACGTTGTAGCGAGAATCATTCCAAAATCGACATTTGTCGCATTGGGAGAAGTTTTTGAGGCAGAAATTTTCTTGGTTGCATTCGATTCCAGAACCAGAGTTATGGCAAACGTGAACGGACAAAATATCCAAAGTAGAGACGGTGTTGTGGAGTTCAAATCACAAACCTCAAGAGAAGGTGTATTCACGGTTTCGGGATATCTTGATGTGCCCGGTGGTGAACGATATCCGTTCAAAACCGAGTATGTGGTAGCCGCTCCTTCGGCGTCGGTTTCGGCAGACAAGATGAATGTGTTCTACGTTGGGGTTGACAATCCTGTTTCACTCGCCGTTTCGGGATTCGATCCAAGTGGTATCTCTGCAAGTATTTCCGGTTCGGGAAACAGTATCACCAGAAGTGGCTCGGGCTACGTGGTTCGAGTGGCTGCTCCAAGCAATGATGTTACGGTTTCTTTAACCGTGAGATCGGGCACAAGTAGCAAAACCGCAGGAAATTTTAGATTCCGTGCAAAAAATATCCCCGATCCGATTGTGTTGGCAAACGGTATCGGCGAACAGGAAAGCGTTGTAGATAAAGGTACTTTGGCAAGCGGCGGCGGATTGAGAGCCATGATGAAAGATTTTGACTTCGATTTGCAAGTTCCGGTAGTTTCGTTTACTTTGGTAACCACGGTGGGTGGCGATTTCCAAGAACAAAAATCTACCAGCAACCGTTTCACACCTCAAATGATAACCATGATCAACAATGCCAGAAGAGGTCAGCGATTCTCTTTCGAGGATATTGTTGTTCGAATGCCAACCGGAAACAGAACCGTACGTTCTTTCGTATTAACTATTAGATAATAAAAAAAACCGCTATATCATGAAAAAATTAGCCATTTTAAGCATCATCCTTTTCGCACTTGCTATCAGCGAACGCTCGCAAGCTCAACGTGTAGAAAACAAACCACCTTTGGACAACTTTTACGAAAAAGTAAACAATGTTGGTAAAGAACCTCGTCCGTATGTGCCTGTTCGTGAGGCAGATGTGTACATTAAACGCCGTTTGTGGAGAATGATAGACTTCCGTCAAACGTTTAATCAATTTTTCTATTTTCCGATTCAACCGGTTCAAGACCGTGTGAGTTTTATGAGCATGGTTATGACCGGACTCAAAGAAGGTAGTATCACCGCTTACGACCCAATCACAGACGATTTTACCAAACCCCTCACTTACGAGGAGTTTATCGCGGCTAACACCAATATTCGCGAAGTAGAAATCGAGGATTTGGACAATCCCGGTGTGATGATCCAACGCACGGATACCTCTTCGTTTAGCAATGCAGACGTGAAAATGTTGCGTGTGAAAGAGGATTGGTTTATCGACCGTCAGCGTGGAGTTCGCGACATTCGTATCTTGGGATTGTGTCCGGTAATTCAGCGATTCGACCCACAGACCAACGAATTTAGAGGAAATCAAAATATGTTTTGGGTTTATTATCCGGAATGTAGAGATTTGTTTGTCAATACAGAGGCGTTCAACCGTCATAATTCGGCATTGCGTATGTCGTATGATGATGTGTTTTCGTGGAAACGTTTTTTCAACAGTTTCGTCACCAAAGCAGACAATCAGCAAGACCGTCAAATTCAGGAATTCCTTACAGGTTGGCAGCTTTTAGCCGAATCTGATAGAATCCAAATGGATTTATTGAATTTGGAAGAAGATCTTTGGGAGTATTAAAATCTTGATATACCTAAAAAACGGCGACAGAAATGTCGCCGTTTTTTTTAGTCCTCTTTTAGCAAAAAACCTTCGACGGCTTGAACCAATTGTTCTTTGTTCATCATGCCGGGCTGTAGAGCAGGCAAGCCGTTCATTCTGGAAAACAATAGCGTTGGAATACTTTGAATACCAAAAGTCATCGCAACATTTCGGGAACGATCCACATCAACTTTGTAGATATTGACTTTTCCGGCATATTCTTTAGCTAATTCGTCTAAAAACGGAGCCATTCGCCGACATGGTCCACACCAATCGGCAGTAAAAGTTACAATACTTGGTAATTTACCTTCGTATTTCCATTCGTCCGAATGATTTTCGAAATCCATAACCAACTGTTTGAATTCCGTTTCGGAAATTGTTCGTGGGGCGTTGTTAACCGCTTGTGCGATTATGTTTGGAGGATTCACTTCACTCTCGTTGGAACCGCCGAAACAAGCGGTCAAACCAAAGGTTAGGAGAAGGCTGATGATACTCATAAGTTTGAAGATATTCATAGGGTGAGATTTATTTTTTTGCAAAGATACGAAAAAAATATGATTCAAACAATTTTTTTTGATAGTTTCAAAAAAAAATCGTATCTTTGCAAATTATTATGTATCTGACTTCAGATGGAACAACAATTAAAATACGAAGAATGGTTTTTTCAATCAGACTATGATTTGGAAACGGCGTACCAGATGTTTCAATCGGGACGCAACGTCTACTGCATTTTCATGTGCCATCTGAGTTTGGAAAAAGCATTAAAAGGCTTGTTTATTAAACGGCGTAATGAATTTCCACCAAAATTGCACGACTTGATGTATTTTATAAAGAAACTGGAATTATCATTTGAGGATACGCATGAAGATTTTGTGGCATGGTTGAACAGAATGGCTATCATTACTCGTTATCCCGAAGATTTGAGAAATATGATCAAATTGTTTTCAAACGAACAAACCGACAGCATTTATCGGCAAACAAAAACCGTACAGCAATGGATAATACAGCAATAATACCGGACAGAACGACTGTCGATGAAATCATAGGACACATGCACACCTCACTGCAAAAGTATGGTGTGGATCCTTGTCATATCGCACTTTTCGGCTCTTTTCTCAATGGTAGTAATCATAGGGAAAGCGATATGGATGTTATTGTCATATCCGAATTGTTTGAGGGAAAAAACATTTCCGAGCGAATTAATATGATACTGAAAGCCGAGTCGGAGGTGAGAAAACGCTATGTTGTTCCGATGGATATCCTGTTGAAAACCCCGCAAGAATACCAAAATACAACCTATTTTGAAAGTCGAATAGTTGTGTGAGAAAATGAAACAAAATAACAACCAAAATAAAATGAAAAAAATCACCCTAATCTTAATCCTTATCGCAAGTTTTGCGACCAAAAGTTTTGCCTCTTGCCCGATTCCGCAGTGGTGCCCTTCTGCACCTCTTGATCAGAACATCAACTTGGGCGGCTCTATCAATCCTATCGAATTTCCTTCGGTGATCGGACGAATTCTTGTTGTTGAATGGTGGACGGATTTGACGCGTTCCATTCCTTTAACCACTCCTCCTTCCGGCATTTCAGTCTCCGGCACCACGACCAACAATCGCGAATATTCGACGCATCCTATTGCTATTAGTGGCATGCCCAACAACGCCGGCACCTACCACTACACGGTGAGCACTCTTTGCGGATATGTTGCCCTTAGCGGGACTATCCGGGTGGGAACGCCAACCTTGATCACCACACAGCCTGCCGATACAACCACGTGCCTAAACACAACCTTAGCCCTCTCGGTAGCGGCGACCGGCACGGGTTTAACCTATATCTGGGAGCAAAGCCCTACCTCTGACCCGAACGACTTTTCCCCTGCTCCGGGCATCAACAACGGAACATCTTACACCGTGAATACCGCCACAGCCGACACATTTTACTATAGAGTAACCGTTATGGGATTTACAGTTGTAGAAAGTAATATCGCACGAGTGATTGTTAGTGGTGGTGGACCCAGCATTGGCAACGTTACTCCCACCCTCGTCCGCTACACCACTGCACCGGGCACGGCATTCGCCCCGCTTACTCTTACCGCCAATCCTACAGGTGCACCAACGCCTACCGTCCAATGGTATTCCAACACTACGGCAAGTACCACAGGCGGAACAAGCATGGGCACAGCCAATGGTGCACAAAGCAATTCGTTTACGCCGCCCAATGCTACAGCCAACACTGATGGTATATACTATTATGCTGTGGCAACCAATATGTGCGGTGCTGATACAACCAACAATACCAGTGGAAAACATATCGTTGGACCGACATGTACACCGTCTACAGTTGCCACGGGTTGTGCCA